>CAYOSE010000009.1:0-49073 GCA_964406535.1 uncultured Sphingomonadaceae bacterium | reverse complement strand
CTCGGCAATCTGGCCCCAGCGGCGCATCTGCGTCAGGTACCAGATGGCGTCGGAATAATACGGGTAGCCGGCATATTTGTCGAAGAAGATGTTGAAGCCTTCCGCCTCGCGGGTGTCACCCTTCTCGAAGGTGAACACGCCGGTCATCGAGGCCGCGATCACCTCGGCATCGGCGCCGACATAGTTCGGGCGGCTGAGGATCTCGACAGCCTCCATGCGGTTGGCACCGCCATCGGCATCGAGCCATTGCTGGGCGCGGATGATGGCGCGCAGCATGGCCGCGGTCGTGGCCGGGTACTTCTCGGCAAAGTCCTGGCGGAGGCCAAAGACCTTTTCCGGGTTGTCGTTCCAGATCTGGTCGTCGGTGATGACCGGAACGCCGATGCCCTTGAACACGGCAGCCTGGTTCCACGGTTCGCCCACGCAGTAGCCTTCGATCGTGCCAGCCTCCAGCGTGGCGGGCATCTGCGGCGGCGGCGTGACCGACAGCTTCACGTCGGCAGAGACCGTCCCGGCGACATCGCCATCGGTGTAGTAGCCCGGGTTCAGGCCACCGGCGGCGAGCCAGTAGCGCAGTTCGTAATTGTGGGTGCTGACCGGGAAGACCATGCCCATGTTGAAGGGCTTGCCCTGCGCCTCGTATTCTTCGACCACCGGCTTGAGGTAGGAGGCGGAGATCGGGTGAGCGATCTTGCCGCCCTCGGTCGGCAGGCTCGGCTTGATCTCGGCCCAGACCTTGTTCGACAGCGTAATCGCATTGCCGTTGAGGTCGAGGCTGAGCGGCGCGATCAGGTCGGCCTTGGTGCCGTAGCCGATGGTTGCCGCGATCGGCTGACCGGCGAGCATGTGCGCGCCATCAAGCTCACCGCTGATCACGCCGTCGAGCAGGACCTTCCAGTTGGCCTGCGGGATCAGTTGCACGTTGAGCCCTTCCTCGGCGAAATAGCCCTTCTCCAGCGCGATGGCGAGCGGGGCCATGTCGGTCAGCTTGATAAAGCCGAGCGTCAGGTTCGGCTTTTCGATCGCGCCGTCGAGATTGGCGGCAGCAACCGTTTCGCCGCCTTCGCTCGGCGTTCCGCCCGAACCGCAGGCGACCAGCGCCAGCGAGGCAATACCTGCCAGAGCAATCATTCCGGCGCGTCGCGTATACATCATTTCCGTCCCCATTTTTCGAACCCCTTCGAACTGACGGACAACGCAAAAAAGCCGCCTCGACTTGGCTCGTAAAACGAACCAGATCGGGCGGCGACGTTGCCACGCAATGTTGAAACTGTCCGGAGCCTGCGAGCTCACCCTTCAGCGGGTGCGCCTGCTCCGTTCACGAATCCAAATAGGCGATTCGGGGGGCGTTCGTAAAGAGCCTTTTTTGCGTTGCATCATGAGACACCGTGTCATGGCAGGGCGCGAAGGTATTCCTCGACCTTGTCCGGGTCGAACTGGCGGGCATCGAAAAAACTGTTCTTTGACAGCGTGATAGAGCCCTGATGCGTCCCCACCTGGGTCTCCGAAACAACGCTTCCCTCGACCTTGGAATTGGCCGACGGCAAATCGTCGCCAGTGGTGGATAATGCATTGCGGTAGACATCCGGACGGAATACGGCGGCGGCTTTTTCGGCCTCTCCGGGGGTGTATTCGAGCTGGTCCCAGCGCACCATTTGCGAATAGATCCACTTGGCCTGACTGACCCAGGGGAAGTTGGCTGCCTCGGTATACTGGAACATGAAGTCCGGATAATGAACCGGATCGGCACCATTTACCAGCGTCAGCCGGTCGGAAATCGCCGCCCCCACCAGCGCCTCGCTGGCATTGAGATAGGGCGGCGAGGCCAGGATGCGGGCATTGAGTTCGCTGTTTGCGGGATTGACGAAATGCTGTCCGGCCCGCCGCATCGCGCGGATCAGCGCCTCGACCTCGGCACGCTTCGATTCGAGCACCGGCTCGCGCAGCGCCAGTACCTTCTCAACCCCGCGCCGCCAGATCTGCGCGGTCGCAAGCACGATCGTGCCGACATCGCGCTCGACGCAGACGCTGTTCCACGGTTCGCCGACACAGGCACCATCGATCTCGCCCGATTCCATCGCATCGGCAACGAAGGGCGGCGCGACGGTGACGATCTCGACATCTTCATCCGGGCGGATGCCGCAGGCGGCCAGCCAGTAGCGCAGTTTGTAATTATGCGATGAGTAGCGGTGGACGACGCCCAGCCGTAGCGGTTTGCCAGCGTCGCGCGCTGCCAGCGCAAGCTCGCACAGCCTTGCGCCGACCGTGGCCGGATCGCCAAAGGTTCCGGGCGTGGTGACCTTTGCCGCCAGGTCCTTGGTCAGGGTGATGGCATTGCCGTTGAGGCCAAGCACGAAAGGCGCGACCAGCGGCTGCGCCGGACGCCCGCGGCCCAGCGTCGTGGCGATCGCCAGCGGCGCCAGCATATGCGCCGCATCGGTATGCCCGTAGAGCAGGCGGTCGAGCACTGTCGCCCAGCTGACATCCTTGACGAAGGTCAGCGTCAGCCCCTCATCCTCGGCAAAGCCATGCTCCTGCGCGAGAATAGGCAGGCAGGCATCGACCAGCGGCAGGAAACCAATAGTGAGTTCGCGGTTGGCCAAGTCTCAATTCTCCCCGAGCAGTTCGTGGGCGGTGACCACCGCCTCCGCGATCTGGGCGATCCGCTTGCTCGACGACATCGCCTTGCGGCGCAGTTCGGCATAGGCTTCGGGTTCGGAAACGCCCTTGCTGTCCATGATGATGCGCTTGGCCTTGTCGACCATCTCGCGCTCGGCGAGCTTGCCGCGCGCTTCGGCAAGGTCGGATTGCAGCCGTGAAAAGGCCTCGAACCGGCGCACGGCCAGGTCGAGCACCGACTTGATGCGGTGGCTGGCAAGGCCATTCACGACATAGGCCGAGACCCCGGCATCGATCGAGGCGGCGATGGCGTCGTCGTCGCTCTCATCGACGAACATCGCGATCGGCTTGGCCAGCGCGCGGCTGACGGTGAAGTACTCCTCCAGCACGTCGCGCGACGGGTTGCCGAGGTCGATGAGCACGATGTCCGGCTCGATCTCCTGGATGCTTTGCATCAGCGCGCGCCGTTCGGTCAGGACGAAGACTTCCCCGCCCGGAAGTTGCGACAGCCCCTCCTCGATAATCGAGGCACGGCCCGCATTTTCGTCGACGACCACGATACGCATTGCCGCATTATTGCACTGCAGCATGAGCGGCGGCAATTGGTTTCTGTGGCGCTTGGTCTGAACTGTGCCGGTGCAAGGCCGGTCGTTAGCGGACGCCCGCGTTTTCTCGGGTCGAATGACCGACCTGATTGATCAGAAAGTGGCCTCTGGGTCGCTCTGGCCAAGCGATGCGCCCCTTCAGTGCGCAATTAGCGCCCCCGCTCGACAGGCCTCTTACCAGCGCACAAGAGAAGGTATGGCCAGACGCCCGATCACGCCCCACAGAACGACCGGCAGGACATGCCAGATTCCGAGATGCCAGACTGAATGGTCCGGGCAAAACAGCCCATTGGCGAAAGAACCCATGGCCCCTGCCGCGACGCCCAGAAACAGACCGGCCTTCTCCGGCGACACCGGCGCCCCCTGGCGTAGCCAGTAGAGCAGCGCTGCGGCGGTAGTGGTCGCAAACAGGCTGCCGAATGCAAAGCAATGGAGGTCGTGTAGCAGACCATGATCGAGCGCCTGGTCGGCCTGGCCGGTGAGCGCAGCTCCGATGGCCGCCAGCGGCAGGAGCGCCACCGTCGCCAGCGCCCATTTGGGGGCATCGTGCTCGCTGCCGACACGCGGCTGCGCCATGCTGACGACGGTCAGGCCCGCAGCTGAACCAAGCAGCAGCAGCAAGCCATTGGTCAGCACGAACATCGGCGCGGCCAGGCTCGTTGCGGGCACGATGCGCCCCAGCAACAGGAAAGCCAGCACGATCGCCGCCGCCAGCGCGGCCGCGATCAGTGCCCGGCCACGGTTTTGCCGCAGCGGCGGCGTGGGTTGTAGATCGCCCGCCAGTTTGCTGATCAGCTGTTCGGTGCTCTCGTCCATCGTCAATTCGCTTTCTCAACCAGAGCCTGAAGCGTTTTCAGCCCCCGGTGTATGTTTACTTTCACCAACGCCTCGCTCTGGCCGCTTCTGGCAGAAGCCTCGCGGATGGTCAGGCCCTCGATCTTTACCAGTTCGATCGCCTGAGACTGCCGTTCGGGCAACAGCGCGAACAGATTTTCCAGGCTCATGCGCGCGGCGACCACTTCCTGATCGGCTTCCTGGGCGAATTCATAATCCTCGATCGCGGTTTCCGCACGGCGGTAGGACTGGCGCAGGGCGTCGATCCAGCGATAGCGTGCAATCGCCGCGAGCCACGGCAGGAACGGTCGCGACGGCTCATAGGTGGACAGCTTCTGGTGCACCGCCAGCAGGGTTTCCTGAACGAGATCGTCGAGCTGGCCCGGCGCAATCCGGCGGACGTAATAGCGTGACAACCATGTCGCGCAGGACGCCAGCAACTGCCGGTAGGCCTCGCGGTCGCCGCCTTGCGATGCGCGCGCCATGCGCGACAGGGTTTCCTCGTCAGGTTTCACGCCGGGCTGACCGTTTTTGCCGTGCGCGCGACGACCGTATCGAGCGCGAGAGGCCCGCCGCCGCGGCTGATGAGCACCAGCGCCAGCGCCACCCAGAGCGAGTGCACGGGCCACCAGGCTTCCGGATAGACGAAAATCTGGATCACCATGGTCATTCCGAACAGGGCAAGTGCCGAAAACCGCGTCGCCAGCCCGGCAACCAGCAGCATCGGGAACAAGGTCTCGGACCATGTTGCCAGCGTCGCGGCCAGGCTCGGGGAAAGCACCGGGACGCCGCTATACTCGGTTTCGAACAGGAAGTGCGTGGTATCGCTCACCTGCAACCATGAGCCTTCCACGACCTTGGTTCTGCCAGACCGCCAGAATATTCCGGCCAGGGCCAGACGCACCGCGAGCAAGGCGATGCCTTCCCCCCAACGGGAAGAAAGCATCGCCACGAGCCGCGCATAGAGAGCTCCGAGAGCCTCCATCGATCAGCGCTCGATCGGCTCAAGCGAGCCTTTGCCCTTGGGCGTTTCGATCGTCGTGCAGGTGCCGGCGGGCACGAGCTTCCAGGCATTGCCCTGATAGTCGCGCGTGGATGTGCCGGCGCAGGACGTGCCGGGGCCTGCCGCGCAATCGTTCTGGCCTGCCTTGGCAACGCCATAGCACTTTTCCATCGGCGCCCTTTTCTGTGCCTGGGCGGGACCGGCAAGCGCGATCGCGCCGGCCGTTGCGGCCAGAACGGCAGTGGCGGCAAATGAGCGGGTGGACATGAGGTAACTCCTTTCTTGTGGATGATGCTCCCGAATTCGCGGCGCCGCGCCGTCTGGTTACAGGATGGGCCAAAAAAAAAGATCGCACCGTGTGTAACCCTTCGCCTCTTCCGCACGAACAGACCGGTGCCGACTTCAGGCAAAGTCTTTCCAAGGAGAACGAGATATGAGCGCGAATTTCAGGGCGTCCGGACTGGCCGCAACCGCAGCCTTGCTGGCTCTGAGCGGGGTGGCCAATGCCGCCGAGCCACCGGCCGGCAGCAGCGGCATCGCGCTGGGCAAGGATGACGTGGTGCACTGCTACGGCGTCAATAGCTGCAAGGGCGAGGCCGACTGTGCGACCGCCAATAACGAGTGCAAGGGCATGAATGTCTGCAAAGGCCACGGCTTCAAGGCGCTCGCGGCCGGTGAATGCCTCAGCAAAGGCGGTGTGATCGGCGATATCGGCTGACCCGCAGCCTGTTTTCATGACCTCCCTCGCGGCCCGGCCACCCGTCCCCCCCTCCCCGGCCGGGCCGCACCCCCACGCAATTCAGGTGATCGACAAGTGACCAGCATAAGCGCCAATCGGTTTTCGGGATTTGGGCTCGGTCTGCGACGCCCCCATTATCGCGAGTTCCTCGAGCAGGAGGTCGCGGTCGATTTCCTCGAAGTCATTTCCGAGAACTTCATGGTCGATGGCGGACGGCCACTGCAGGTGCTCGACAAGGTACGGGCACGCTGGCCGGTTGCGCTGCATGGCGTGTCGATGTCGATCGGCGCGGTGCCGGGCCTCGACCGGGATTACCTTCGCCGCCTGCGGCACCTCGCCGACCGGGTCGACCCACTGTTCGTCTCCGACCACCTGTGCTGGACAGGGGTCAACGGCCATCACACGCACGACCTGCTGCCACTGCCCTATACCGAAGAGGCCCTGGCGCTGGTGTGCCGGAACATCGACCAGGCGCAGGATAGCCTCGGACGCGAAGTGCTGTTCGAGAACCCGTCGAGCTATGTCAGCTTCCCCGAGAGCGCGCTCACTGAATGGGAGTTTCTGGCAGAAATGACCCGCCGCACTGGTTGCCGCCTGCTGCTCGACCTGAACAATGTCTATGTCAGCGCCCGCAATCATGGTTTCGATGCGGAGGCGTTTCTTGCCGGCATCCCGCGCGAAAGCGTGCGCCAGATACATCTCGCCGGCCATACCCCCGGCGACATCCTGATCGACACGCATGACCGCGAAGTCTGCGATGCGGTATGGTCGCTCTACGCGTCGGCCGTCCGGCGGTTCGGGCATGTGGCGACCATGATCGAGCGCGACGACAACATTCCCGCCCTGCCGGAACTGCTGGCCGAGCTGGACGTCGCGCGCAGGGTCGCGGCGGATGCCGGAAGGCTGGCGGCATGAACCTTTCCGCCTGCCAGCACAGCGTGATCGAGCAGATCCTGCATGATGACGCGCCATTGCCCGAGGCCTGGGATAATGCGCGGATGCAGGCCGGGCTGGCAATCTATCGCAATGGCTACCGCTCGCGTCTGGTCGACGCTCTGGCCGAGACCTTTCCCCGCACCCGGCAATGGGTCGGTGAGGAGAGCTTCGAGCGGGCCGCGGCCCATCACCACATCGTCAATCCACCGTCCCACTGGTCGCTGGACCGGGCCGGGCAAGGCTTTGCCGAAACCCTGACCACGCTGTTCGCCCGCGATCCCGAAGTGCCGGAACTGGCGCAGCTTGAATGGGACATGCATCTTGCCTTTGTCGCCAGCGATGCCGCTCCGATGGATGCCGCCGGCTTTTCCGCCGCGACCGCTGCCTTTGCCGACGACGAATGGGAATCGCTTCGTTTGGTACTGCAGCCGGCCCTGACCATTCGGCCTGTCCGCTCTGCCGTTGCCGGGATCTGGCGCGCCCTGTCGGAGTCGACCGATCCTCCGCACGAACCGATGCTGGCCGAGCCGGCGTACCTGCTGGTCTGGCGCGATGGCGCAATGCCCGTTTTCAGAACCGCCGCAGCCGATGAGGCGGCTTGCCTCCAGCTGGTGCGCGACGGCGCCACCTTTGGCGAGCTGTGCCTGCACCTGGCCCGGACCGCGCCGGAGGATGCGGCGGCCAACGCCGGAAAGTTCCTCGGGACCTGGCTAGATGACGCGCTGATTGTCGGCCTGCGCTAGCTCCAGCCCGTTCTTGACGGCGTCGCGCACCAAGGTCCCCGAGATACCAATAGTCGGTTCGATACCGACACCACTCGCCATTTGCGGCGCGCTGGTCCAACAGGCTCGTAATGCGCGATCCCCTGCCACCCCGAGGCCTACTGTGCCGGACATGACCCATGACGTGATCGTGCTCGGTGCCGGAGCGGCAGGACTGATGTGCGCGGCGCAGGCGGGCGCGCGTGGGCGCAGGGTGCTGGTGATCGACCGCGCGGACCAGCCCGGCAAGAAAATCCTCATCTCCGGCGGCGGGCGGTGCAATTTCACCAATATCCACACCGTGCCCGAGCGCTATCTTTCAGCCAATCCGCATTTCGCCAAGTCGGCGCTCAGCCGCTACACCCCGCACGACTTCATCGCGCTGGTCGACAGCTACGGCATCGCCTGGCACGAAAAGACGCTCGGCCAGCTGTTCTGCGATGGCTCGGCGCGGCAGGTGGTCGACCTGCTGCTCGGCGAATGCGCGAAGGGGGACGTGACGATCGCCTGCGGCGAGGAGGTCGCGAAAGTCACGCATACCGATGAAGGCTTCACCGTCACCACCAACGCGCAAGTGGCCCGCGCGCCGTCGCTGGTGATCGCCACTGGCGGCCCCTCGATCCCGAAGATGGGCGCGACCGGATTTGCCTATGAGCTGGCGCGGCAGTTCGGCCTGAAAGTGGTCGAGCCACGCCCGGCGCTGGTGCCGCTCACCTTGGGCGGCGAGGACGTGCTGTTCCGCGAATTGTCGGGCGTGGCCACCCCGGTCGAGGCGCGCTGTGGCAAGGCCGCCTTCCGCGAGGCGGCGCTGTTCACCCATCGCGGGCTGTCCGGCCCGGCGATCCTGCAAATCTCCTCCTACTGGCAGCGCGGCAAGCCGGTCGAGATCGACTTCCTGCCAGAGAGCGGCGCAGGCTGGCTGGTCGCCGCCAAGCAGGCCAATCCGCGCGCGACGCTCCGCAGTACCTTGCGCGAGGCCCTGCCCCAGCGGCTCGCCGACGCGCTGGTCGAGCGGCTGCCGCCCGACGGCCCGCTCGGCAATGCGAAGGATGCCGATCTGCGCGGGGTCGAGGCGCAGCTGGCGGGCTGGCGTTTCCAGCCCAACGGCACCGAAGGCTTTGCCAAGGCCGAGGTAACCGTGGGCGGCATCAGCACTGCCGAGCTGTCGTCCAAGACCATGGAGGCGAAACGCGTCCCCGGCCTGTACGCGATCGGCGAGGCGGTCGATGTGACCGGCTGGCTGGGCGGCTACAATTTCCAGTGGGCCTGGGCGAGCGGCTGGGCTGCCGGGCAGGCCGTGTAGCGCAAGAGGCCTGCCCGGCATGGAACCGCACCGGGAAAACGGCTAGTCAGGCCGCATGAGCCAGCCCTTCGTCAGTGTCATTGCCTGTGGTGGTAAAAGTCGGCGATTCGGCGCGGACAAGGCCGCTCATGAACTTGGCGGCATTTCGCTGCTCGACCGGGTGGTCGCCATCGCACAGGGATATGACGCGCCGGTGGCGCTGGCCGGGCGCAGCAAAGGCCAGGCAACTCCTGCCGATCTGCCGCTGCTGCCGGACCGTGAACCCGGTCTCGGCCCCGTCTCTGCCCTGCTGAGCGCTTTTGCCTTTGCCAGCGCGCAGGATCGCCGCTTCGTGTTGCTGCTGGGCTGCGACCAGCCCTTCCTCCCCACCGACCTGCCCGACCGGCTGCTTGCGGCCATCGGCGACGATTGTGGCGCGGCGATCCCGGTCAGCAGCGGGCACGACCAGAACATGGCCGCGCTGTGGCGCGTCGATGAGCCGGCTTTGCAGGATTTCTTTGCCGGTGGCGGGCGCTCGCCGTGGCGCTATGCCGAGCGCGTCGGCCTGACCCGCGTGCCGTGGGACGAGACCCACGGCGATCTCTTCATGGATATCGACGAGCGCAGCGATCTGGCGGCGGCGGAGGCGCGCCTCGCCTGGCAAGAACGCGGCTAGACGGTCAGGGTGGCCTACTCGGCGACCCAGTCGCGCTTCAGGCTCGGCCCCGCCAGCGCCATCAGCAGCGCCGCCAGCGCATAGAGCGCGAGCGAATAGAGCATCGAATAGCGCAGCGCCTCCTCGCCATAGATCGGCGCGAGGAACTCCGACAAAGCGCCCAGCGCATAGATGCCGCCGCCAAGGCCGATCAGATTGTTGATCAGCAGGAACAGCGCCGAGGCGGTCGCCCGCTCGGGCGGCGGCACCAGATGCTGCACGGCGGACAGGACCGGGCCGAGCCAGACATAGGCGAGCGCCTGCGGGAGCAGGAACACGACGAAAGCGAAGGCGGCATCGTTGCTCATGATACCCAGCGCGAACAGGGGCCCGCCAAGGATGAAGGCGATGCCCGGCAGATAGGCGTAGAACGCCTTGTTGCGCCGCCCCAGCAGATCGCCGAGCAGCCCGCCGCCAAGCACGCCCGCGACGCCGCCGATCAGCAGCAACGCGCCGAAGAACCGCGAGGCCTCGATCAGGTCGAAGCCGAAGCTGCGCTGCAGCAGGCTCGGCAGCCAGAAGGCGATGCCGTAGCCAAGCATCGAGGAACTGGCCGCGCCGAGCGACAGGAACCAGAACGAGCGCTTTCGCATCAGCAGGCTGGCGGTCACGCGGAAGCCAGAAACCGGGCCGTCGCCAAGAGCCACAGGCGGCGGTGCCACGCGGCGGTCACGCACCAGCAGCTTGAACAAGGGCGCGATCAGCACGCCCACGAGGCCGACCACGAGGAAGGCCAGCCGCCAGTCGACCGTCGCCGCGATATAGCCGCCTGCGAGCACCCCCGCCGCCGAGCCGAGCGGGATGCCCAGCGAATAGATCGACAGCGCCGAGGCGCGCTTCTCGCTCGGGAAATAGTCGCCGATCAGCGCGTAGGAGGGGGCGACACCGCCCGCCTCGCCGATGCCGACGCCCAGCCGCGCGAGGAAGATGTGCCAGAACCCCTGCGCCAGCCCGCACAAAGCGGTGAAGCCGCTCCACAGTACGAGGCTGATGGTGATCACCCAGCTGCGGCTGGTGCGGTCGGCCAGCGCCGCCAGCGGCACGGCCAGTGTCGAATAGAGCAACGCGAAGGCGAGCCCGCCCAGCAGGCCCATCTGCCCGTCGGTCAGGCCCAGGTCGCTCTGGATCGGCGCGGCGAGGATCGCCAGAATCTGCCGGTCGACGAAGTTGAAGATATAGACCAGCAGCAGCATCCCCAGCACCACGCGGGGGTTGGCCGAGCCCCCCGCGCCATCCTGCTGGCCGATGCTCGCCTGACCGCTCATGCCGGGTAATGCCCGGCGAGGAAGGTGCTGATCGCCGCACAGACTTCCGGCTCGTCGAGCAGCGGCGCATGGCCGCGCCCCGGCACATCGACTGACGCGAAGGGACCGGCATGACGACAGCCCATCTCGGCCACGGTCGCCGCCGAGAGCAGGTCGCTCATCGCCCCGCGCACGACCAGCACCGGGTGCCCGTCAAGCGCGGGCCAGACCGGCCACAGCTCGGGAATGCCGCTATCCTCGGCCGCCATCGGCTGGGCGATTGCCGGGTCGTAGGAAAAGACGATGCCATCTGCCGTTTCGTGACAGATGCGCCGGGCGAAGGCCAGCCAGTCGTCCGGCCCGAACCCCGGAAACGCCGAACCGTTGATCCGCGCGCAAATTGCCGCCGCCGCATCCCAGTCGGCAAAGCGCGACGCCTCACCCACATAATTGGCGATCCGCGCGAGGCCATCGGCCTCGATTACCGTGCCAATATCGTTGAGCACGACCGGACCGATGCGCTCGCCCGTGCCGCTGGTCGCCGCGATGGCGGCCATGGTCATGGCGATCAGCCCGCCCATCGAGGTGCCGATCAGCCCCGCCCGGTCAATGCCCAGATCGTCCAGCAGCGCGAACATGTCGGCGGCATAGACATCCACCCGGTAATTCGCCGGATCGGGGTCAGCCTCCGACAAGCCGCGCCCGCGCGTGTCGGGCACGATCAACCGGTAGGGCCCCGCCAGCCATGCGGCCATGGGTTCGAAGTCCGCGCTGTTGCGAGTCAGCCCATGCATAAGCAACAGCGCCGGGGCCCCTGGGTGCTCACCCGGATAATCCCGGGCGAACAGTTCCAGCCTTCCGCAGGCACTGCGGAAGCGATGTTCGCGGTATTCCGCCATCTGTGTCACTCCCGGCCTCATACGAGGCTCAGAAGCGGATCTCGCCGGTGATCAGGATCCGCCGCGGATCGCCGTAATAGGCGGTGCGGATACCATCGAGGCCAAGCGTCGAGGTGTAGCCGGATGGTGCCGCCGGGTTCTCGACCAGATAGTTGTAGCCCGACACGATGTAGCGCTTGTCGAACAGGTTCTTGGCGTGGATGCCGATCGAGAAGCGGTCGTCCGCGTCGGTATAGACGAGGCTGGCGTTAAACAAAGTGTAGGCCCCCTGGTCGAGCAGCGGAATCGGGTTCTCGAACTGCTGCGAGGCACTGCGGTAGGAGAAGCTGCCGAGGAAATCGACCATGCCGTCATCCATCGGGATCGCCAGGTCGAAGCCGCCATTGGCGGTCCAGTCCGGCGTGTTCTGGACCTTGCGCTGGTCGGAGATATCAACGCCGTCGAGGAGGAATTCCTTGAACTTCGCATCGAGGTAACCGACCGACCCGTTGATCGTCAGGCGGCTGCCCAGCCCGGCGAAATCCTCCGCCGCGATGGCGTCGAATTCCAGCTCGATCCCGTTGATCTCGGCGGCCGCCGCATTGGTGGTGATGCCGACAAAGGTTTCGAAGATACCATCGTCATCGGCATCGACGCCTTCCGAGCCGAGGATCTGCATGTCGGTATAGTCGTTCTTGAACGCCGCCAGGCTGAGGTTCAGGCGGCGATTGAACAGCGAGGCCTTCCAGCCGATTTCAAAGCTGTCGACGATTTCCGGATCGAACGACATGAAGTCGAAGATTTCCTCTTCGCTGACCGTCCCGTCATTATCGAGGTCGATGGCGCTGTCGGTATAGCCGCGCGGATCGAACCCGCCGCCCTTGAAGCCGCGCGAATAGCTGGCGTAGAAATTGTGGTCCGGGGTCGGCTGGAAACTGATCGAGGCGCGCGGAGTGAATTCCTTGAACGTCCGCTCGCCATCGAAGTCCGAGCGCACCTGGATCGGGATCGCCGCCCCGCCGAACAGGTCGGAATAGCCGCCAATATAGGTCGTCCGCAGCACGATCGAGGAGCGTTTGTCATAGGTGTAGCGCCCGCCGAGCGAGATCGCGATCTGGTCGGTCAAATCGTAGGTGAAATCGCCGAAGATCGACCAGGTCTCGGTATCGACTTCGCCGACGGTCTGGCCGTTCAGCCCCGGCAGGCTGAGCAGGTCGCCGGTCGGGAACAGCGCGACGTCGAACCCGGTATAGGCGCTGGCGTCGAGATAATAGGCCCCGAGCACGCCCGACAGGCGGTCGCCCTCGTAGAGCAGCTGGAATTCCTGGCTGAACTGGTCGTTGTCGTAGATCGCGGGCACGTCGACGTCGGCCTGCGGCAGGCTGTCGAAGTCGATCGGCGTGGTCGAGCTGTCCTCGCGATAGCCGGTAATGCTCTTTAGCGTGATCGTGTCGCTGACCTCATAGGCGATATTGAGCGAGCCGCCATAGGCCTCGACCTCCTGGTCGACCACGTCCAGCCCGGCGCGCGTATCATAGACATTGTCGAGCGGCGTGATCGTCGGATCGATCAGGCTGGTCACCAGCCGGTGGCCCTGACGGGCGTCGCTGTTGTCCTTCACATAATCGCCCGACAGGCGCACGAGCAGCGGACCGCTCTCGAACTCCAGGCTGGCGCGACCGGCCCAGACGTCCTTGTTGTAATTCTCCTTGCCGCGCTGGTTCAGATAGTCGCCGAAGCCGCCACGACTGAGCCGCGCGCCGCTGACGCCGACGCGGACATTGCCGCCAATCGGGGTCGAGGCGGTGACCACCAGGTCGCCCTGCTGGTAGGAGCCGAGCGTCCCGCGCAGCTTCAGACTGGGATCGTCGGGCAGGCGCGCGGTCACATACTTGATCGCGCCGCCGATGGTGTTGCGGCCATAGAGCGTGCCCTGCGGTCCGCGCAGCACCTCGATCCGTTCGACATCATAGACGTCGAGCACGGCGGCCTGCGGACGGGCGAGATAGACATCGTCAACATACAGGCCCACGCCCGGCTCGTAGCCGGCGACCGGGTCCTGCTGGCCGATGCCACGGATGAAGGCGCTAAGGGTGGTGTTGGTGCCGCGCGACACCTCCAGCGTCAGGTTGGGCACCTGCTCGCCGATTTCCTCCAGCGTCTGCGTGCCCTGCTTGGCGAGGTCCTCGCCACCGATTGCGGTGACCGAGATGGGAACATCGAGCAGCCGCTCCTCGCGCCGCCGGGCGGTCACGACGATGGCATTGCCGCCGCTGGCGCCCTGTGCTGCCGGGGCATTGCCATCGGCTTCCTGCGCGCTCGCCTGACCGGCGAAGGCGGGGATGGACAGACCTGCGATAGTGATGACAGCGCTGGCGACCGAGCCACGCAATTGTGCCTTGAGCATCCGATATTCTCCCGTGAACTTTTATGTCGTTGCAGGCTGGATAGTGAAAGTTGAACCATGTTTCAACTTTAAAATTTTTGCCAAGCGCCGCTTTGCAGGTTAGCCGGGTGGATATGGACTCGGATTCCACCCCGCACAGCAGCGTCGACTTGCCCGACGGCAAGCAGCCGCGCACCGAACGCGGACGGCGTACCTTACGCAAATTGCTCGATGCGGCGGCGCTGGAATTCGGCGAGAAGGGTTTTCACGAGGCTTCGATCAGCGGGATCACCCGCCGCGCGGGCACGGCGCTGGGCAGCTTCTACACCTATTTCGATTCCAAGGAGGAGCTGTTCCAGGCGCTGGTCAAGGACCTGAGCGCGCGGGTCGCGATCGAGGCGAAGAAGGCGCTGACCGACGAGCTGGACGCCTTCCAGACCGAGCGCGCCGCGCTGGCGGCCTTCCTGCGCTTCACCCGCGAACACAAGGAAATCTACCGCATCATCGACGAGGCCGAATTCGTCGATCCCGACAACTTCCGCAAGCACTACGAAACAACCGCCAGCCGCATCCTCGACCGGTTGCAGACCGGGGTCCGCGCGGGCGAATTTCGTGGCGACCTGCACGAAGCGCATGCCTGGGCAATCATGGGCATGAACGTGTTCCTGGGGCTGCGCTACATGGTCTGGTCGGAAGAGTTTTCGGCCGAGGCAGTCGCCGATGTCGCCAATACGATCCTGCGGCGCGGGATCGCCCCGGATTGAAGATATTGAGGGGCGCTCGTCGTCCTTCAGGCTTTGCCGTAACCCCCGCCGCCCGGAGTCAGCACCTCGAACGCATCGCCCGGCTGCATCTGCGCGCTCGCGGTAGCGGGCAGTTCCTCCACATTGCCATCGGCGCGGATGATCCGGTTCCGGCCCGGCAGGCCATCGCCGCCGCCCGCGAGGCCAAAGGGTGCGCTCGCCCGCCGACCCGAGAGAATATTGGCCTGCATCGGCGCGAGGAAGCGCAGGCACCGCTCCACCCCGTCGCCACCGCGACAATGCCCTGCCCCGCCCGAGCCCTGGCGGATCGCGAAGCGCTCGACCACCACCGGGAAGCGCGCCTCGATGATCTCCGGGTCGGTGATGCGGCTGTTGGTCATATGCGTCTGGACGGCATCGGCCCCGGCGAAGTCCGCGCCCGCCCCGGCGCCGCCGCAAATCGTCTCGTAATATTGGTGCCTGGCATCGCCGAAGGTCAGATTGTTCATCGTCCCCTGGCTCGCCGCCATCGCGCCCAGCGCGCCGAGGATCGCATCGGTCAGGATCTGGCTCGTCTCGACATTGCCCGCCACCACGGCAGCCGGGCTTTGCGGGGCGAGCATCGAGCCGGTCGGCACGCGGATCGTGACGGGCCTCAGGAACCCGTCATTGAGCGGTACCGGCAGGTCGGCGATCAGCCGCAGCGCATAGAGGCAGGCAGCACGCACGACCGGGGCGGGGGCGTTGAAATTGTCGCTCAGTTGCGCGCTCGTCCCGGCGAAATCGATCACCGTATCGCCGGTTCCAGCATCGACGCTGATTGCCACCGCAACCTGCGCGCCATTGTCCATCGGCACCGTGATCGCCCCGCCCGGAAAGCGCCGCAGGACCTTGCGCGCAGCCTGTTCGGCATGATCGAGCAGATGGTCCATATAGGCCGTCACGACATCCAGCGAATAGGTGCCGACCAGCGCCAGCAGTCGCTCTGCCCCGCGCTGGCAGGCGGCGAGCTGCGCGGCGAGATCGGCGAGGTTCTGATCGACATTGCGGGCCGGACAGGGGCCCGCTGACAGCAAGGCGCGCAGCTCCTCCTCAAGGAAGGCCCCGTCCTGCAGCACCAGCACATCGTCCAGCACCACACCCTCCTCGTCGATGGTGGTGCTGCCGGGCGGCATCGAGCCAGGCGCGATCCCGCCGATATCGGCGTGGTGGCCGCGCGCCGCGACGAAGAAGCGCGGGGCGGATTGCCCCTCCACGAACACCGGCTTCACCACGGTGATATCGGGCAGATGCGTCCCCCCATCATAGGGCGCGTTGAGGGCATAGGCCTCGCCCTCGCGCATGGCCGCACCGCGATGGGCGATGACGGCCTGCACGCTGGCGCTCATGGAACCGAGATGGACCGGGATGTGCGGCGCATTGGCGACCAGCTGGCCGGTGGCGTCGAACACCGCGCAGGAAAAATCGAGCCGCTCGCGGATGTTCACCGACCGCGCCGAGTGCTGCAAGGCCGCGCCCATCTCCTCCGCCACGGCCATGAACAGCGCCCCGAAGATTTCGAGCCTGACAGGGTCGGGCTCGGCGCCGTTTGGCCCCGCTGTGTCCGCCTCGGTACCGCTCAGGGTCGGTTCGGGCTTTGCCATGCCGGTGAGCACCAGCATGCCCTCCGCGCCTGTTTCCGCCCGCCAGCCCGGCTCGACCACCAGCGTCGCCACCGGGTCGATCACCAGCGCCGGTCCCGCGATTTCACTCCCGGCAGGCAAGTCGTCACGCTGGTAGACCGGCACCTGCCGGGTCTCGCCAGCCATGAAAGCCGCGACCTGTGCCGAGGGCGTGGGGGCCCCACCGGCAACGGGATCGGGCAGCGGCGGCGCGTGGCCCTCGCGCGCAATCGCATCGACCCGCAATTGCTCGACCACCAGCGGCGCGGCATTGTCGAAGCCGAAGCGCGCCCGATGTTCCTCGGCGAAGGCGGCGCGCATCGCGTCGGGCGAACTGAACGGCACAGCGATAGTCGAAAGGCCGTTCGCTGGCCGCAAATGTGCTTCGGCGACGGTCTCGATCGACTCGCGCGCCACGCCCTGCACGACCAGCGCCTCCGTCGCTTCCGCGCCCAGCCTGTCGCAGGCCGCAGTCACCCCGCCCGCGTCCTCCAACGGCAGCCCGAGGCTCACCTCGCGCGTCTCCTGCCGGTCCGCAAGGCCCATGCCATAGGCAGACAGCACGCCCGCCAGCGGATGCACCAGCACGGTCTCGATCCCCAGCGCCTCGGCCACCAGACAGGCATGCTGGCCGCCCGCTCCGCCAAAGCAGTTGAGCGCGAAACGCGCCGGATCGAAGCCGCGCGCCAGCGACACGGCGCGGATCGCATTGGCCATATTGGCGACCGCGATGGCGATGAAGCCCGCCGCCGCCTCCGCCGCCGCCATCTCGCGCCCTGTCTCCGCCTCCAGCGCCGCGAGTACCGCATCCAGGCGTGCTTGCGATGCCGACAGGTCGAGCGGCTGGTCGCCGCCCGGGCCGAACACCGCCGGGAAATGCGCCGGTTGCAGCTTGCCGAGGATCAGGTTGCAATCGGTCAGTGTCAGCGGCCCACCCTGCCGGTAACAGGCTGGCCCCGGCTGCGCCCCGGCACTCTCCGGCCCGACGACAAAGCGTCCCTCGGAAAAGCCGCAGATCGAGCCGCCACCCGCCGCCACGGTGTGGATCCGCATCATCGGCATGGCGATCCGCACCCCGGCGACCCTGTTGTCGCTGCTGCGCTCGTACCCGCCCGCGAACAGCGCCACGTCGGTCGAGGTGCCGCCCATGTCGAAGCCGATCACCCGGTCGAACCCGGCGCGCCTGCCGGTCTCGGCCATGCCGACGATCCCGCCCGCCGGGCCGGACAGCACCGCGTCCTTGCCCCGCAGGCCCGCAACCCCGGCGAGGCCGCCATTGCTCTGCATGAACAGCGGCGCCTGCCCCGGCCCCAGCGCGGCGGTGAACCCCGCGACATAACGCGCCAGCACCGGCGAGAGATAGGCGTCCGCCAGCACCGTCTCGGCGCGCGGCACCAGCCGGGCGAGCGGACTGACACGGTGGCTCGTCGCGATCTCGGTAAAGCCGATTTCGGCGGCGATTGCGGCCAGCCGCGCCTCATGCGCCGGAAAACGAAAACCATGCATCAGCGCGATGGCGACCGCGCGCAGGCCCCGGTCATGGGCCGCCTGCAAACTGGCTCGTGCCGCCGCCTCGTCCAGCGTCCGTTCGACCGTGCCGTCCGCCAGCACGCGCTCGCCGATCTCGATCACCTCGCGCGTGAGCGGCTCGGGCTTGTCGATGCGTAGCGCGAAGATGTCGGGCCGCTCCTGCGAGCCTACAGCCAGGCAGTCGGCAAAGCCTGCGGTAACCGCCAGCAGCACGCGTTCGCCCTTGCGCTCGAGCAAGGCATTGGTGGCGATGGTCGTGCCGATGCGGATGTCCGCCGGGGGCAACGCTCCGTCCGCGATCCCCGTCAGCTGGCGGATCGCCGCGACCGCCGCATCGTCATAACGCGACGGGTCTTCGGACAGCAGCTTGGCCGTGGCCATGGAGCCATCGGGCCGCCGCGCGACCACATCGGTGAAGGTGCCGCCGCGATCGATCCAGAACTGCCATTTCCCGCCATTCATGCGCGCAGCCTATGGCCGATGCAGGGGCGCGGAACAATCGCGCGAAAAAATTGACGGCGTCAGTCGTTCATTTCAGCCGGGAGCGGGCGTCGCCCTGCCGAACGCGCGGCGCGCATCGCAAACTCGGTCGGCTCGCGCACCGAGATGAACAGCTCGCACTTCACCCCCTCGGGCGGGAATTCCAGCTTCACCGGGTTTTTCAACTCGTGCGCCACGATCCGCTCGATCAGGTCGGTGCCGAAACCACGGCAGCGCTCCTGCTCGACCGGCGGCCCGCCGCTCTCGATCCAGTTGACCCGCACCAGCCGCTCGCTGACCGGCTCCCACTTGACCGTGACCTTGCCGCCCGGCTGGCTGAGCGCGCCATATTTGGAGGCATTGGTCGCCAGTTCATGCACGGCGAGGCCCAGCGACAGCGCATCGTTGGGCGCCAGCTGGATATCGGGCCCGAGGATCTCCAGCTCATGGTCGCCATCGCTGGCATAAGGATTGAGCTCGGCATCGATCACCGCCCGCAAGGGGGTCGTGCCCCAGTCCGACTTGGTCAGCAGGTCATGCGTCGCCGATAGCGCCCGGACCCGCCCGTCGAGCCCGTCGGCGAAATCGTCCAGCCCCTTGGCCCGGCGCCGGGTCAGCGCGATGATCGACAGCACATTGGCCAGCGTGTTCTTGACCCGGTGATTGAGCTCACGCGTCAGCGAGTTGCGGATCGAGGCCTGTTCCTCGAACCATTCGATCGAGGCCTCGTCCTCGCGCGCCTGGTGGGTCAGGATGCGGACCACCAGCATCAGCAGGCTGGCGACCAGCAGGCCGAAGATCAGCGTCGCCATCGACAGGCCCGACAGGCCTTTATCCTCGACCAGGCTGACCTGTACCGTGAACGGCGTATTGGCGATCATCACCGTCTCGCTGACCGAATCACGGTCCAGCCCGGCATCGGCGAAATTGGCCGCCAGCAGGCTGTCCTCGCCGCCACTGCGGTCGAACAGCCGCACACCATATCGCCCGGCATCCTCCAGTTCGAGCGCCGAGCCGAGGAAATCCTCGGCGTTGAAGGGGCTGTAGATGAAGCCGCGCAGCCGCCGCCCCCCCGGTGCGGCCTCGTAGACGGGCATGTAGATCAGGAAGCCCGGCGCTTCGCCGCCCTGCCCCTCCTGCACCAGCACCACCTTGCCGCTGGCCGTCGGCCGTGCATTGGCGGCGGCGAGGTTCATCGCCTCGCGTCGCTGCGGCTCGGAATACATGTCGAAGCCCAGCGCGCGGCGATTGCGCTCGGTATCGGGCTGCAGGAAGGTGACCGGCGCGGCGAAGGGTCGCTCGGGGGGCCGGTCCGGGGTCAGCGCCGGGCGCAACAGCGGCGCCCCGGCTTCCCCGTGCTGGACCACGGCCGAAAACTGCTGCTCCTCGCCCGGTCGGACGACCATCGCCCAGCCAATCCCTTCCGCGCCGCGATAATCGGCATCGAGCCGCAGCTCGCTCACGAAGCGCCGGAACAGGGTGATGTCGATATCGTCCAGCGTCGCCAGCAGCGCCGCCCCGGCACGCAGATAGGCCGAGCTGGCATTCGCGCGCCGCTCCAGCGCCGAGACGATCGCCTGCCCCTGGCTGTGCAATTGCGCGGACTCGCGCTGCGCTTCGCCGCGCTCGATGGCAAAGACGCTGAGGAGGGTAATTGCCGAAATCAGCAGGAAAATGCCCACCGGCACGGCGCGCGGGAAGCGCACCAGCCAGCGCTTGGTCCTCCCCTTCCTGCGCGTCCTGTGTTCCAACCCGTCTTACTCCACCGTACTTGCACAATAACGCTACTCTTGCCGGAGCTCTGCCAGTGCTCCTTGTCACAACCGTCAGCAGAAATGCCACTGCCGCGGTCACTGCCAGGCACGCTTGTTACAAAGCCCCCACTATGCAGGGGAACCTGATGGCCCGCATTTCGTTCCGGGTAAGTCAAACAGGGATCGGGTCCGTTACGCTCCAGACCGGCGAATTGCTCGCCGAACGGCTGTCGGCAGGTGGCCCACAAGGTGGATAAACAATACAGATGACCGACGAGACTAGCGGCCAGCCGAACACAGAACCTGTTGAAAAGGTTGCCAGAAAAGGAAAAACTATGCAGTCTGATGAGCCTCAGGTCGGGGCCTGGCTGAAACATGTCTATGATTCCGTGGTGGAAGAGCCACTGCCAGATGAATTGAAGAACCTGCTGGCCAAACTCGATGATGGCCTGGACGACAGCGACAGCGACGGCGAATGAGCAAGCAACAAGCCAAGCCCGACCGCCCGGCCCGCAGCGCCGAGGACAAGCGCGCCTTCAAGCGCGAGCTGACCGAGGTCGTCCCGCATCTGCGCGCCTTCGCCCGTGGTCTGTGCGGTCGCCCCGACATGGCCGACGACCTGGTGCAGGAGACGCTGCTCAAGGCCTGGGCCGCGCAGGAACGGTTCGAACCGGGCACCTCGATGCGCGCCTGGACCTTCGTGATCCTCCGCAATGCCTATCTCACCGACATGCGCCGCAACCGCTTTCGCGGCGAGTATGACGAGACCGTGGCCGAGCGTATCCTGACCGCGCCCGCCGGGCAGGAGGAGCCGATCCACCTGTCCGACATGCACCGCGCCTTGCTGACGCTGCCGCCCGAGCGGCGCGAGGCGCTGCTGCTGGTGGGCGCCGGCGGCTTCTCCTACGAGGAGGCGGCCGAGATCTGCGGCTGTGCGGTCGGCACGATCAAGAGCCGCGTGGGCCGCGCCCGCGCCGCGCTCAGCGGGATGATGGAGGACGGCGACATTCCCGACCGATCGCTCGACGATCCGGGCGCGCATCGCGCCATCCTGGAGGAACTGGACGAGGTGGCCGCCGGGCGCGGTGTGGCCACACCCACAAGATAATTTGCTGCCGGGTGATCGCAACGCCGCCGCTCTTTGCTACACAGTGACGCGAGCGGAGACAGTATGAGCAGCAGCACCGGCACAGATGACGCGGCAGCAGGTCCGGGGATGACCACCCCGGTGGGCGGCGGCGTGTCCCGGGAACTGGCGGAAACTTCCGCCGACAGCCCGGCCCGCCGGCGTATGCGCCAGCTGACCTTTGCCGACCAGGAATTGCGGCTGATCTCCGCGCTGGTCGTACTGATCGCGATCGGCCTGTTCCTCGCCTTGCCCTTCGTCCTGTCGATCGGCGCGGTGGTGTTCCTGCCGCTGGTCACGGCAATCATGCTGACGATCCTGCTGTCGCCGCTGGCCGACCAGTTTTCCGGCTTTGGCCTGCCCAATTTCATCGCCTCGATGCTGGCGCTGCTGCTGTTTCTTGCCATCGTCACCGTGGCCGTCAGCGTCGTGCTGGTGCCGGCCTTCAGCCTGTTCGACGCGGTCCCGGCGATGATCGACCGGATCGGCGAGCATTTCAACAATATGCAGGGCGCGCTCGACTATATCGCCCTGCTCAACGAACGGATCGCCGCGATTGTCGGCGAAGAAGGCGGCGCGGAAGTGGTCGTTGCCGGTCCGTCGATGCTGCAGGAACTGGCCTTCGCGACGCCCACCGTGGTGCTGGAGGTGCTGCTGACCTTCCTGATGGCATTCTTCATGATCGAGGCGCGGGTGCGCTATCGCCGCCGGCTGCTGCTCGACCGCCAGCAGGTCGGTTCGAGCCTCAAGGCCGCGCGGGTGCTGCGCGAGGTGCAGGACCGCGTGGCGGCCTATATCCTGACCGTCGGCGTCATCAATGCGGGCGTCGGCGTGATCGTTGCGGTCGGCGCATGGGCGTTGGGGATGGAGGCCCCGATCATGTGGGGCGGCCTCGCCGCCTTGCTCAACTTCCTGCCCTATATCGGGCCCTTCGCGATGATCGCGCTGCTCACGCTGTTCGGGCTTGGTACGGCGGACACCCCGCTCGTCGGACTGATCCCGGCCGCCGCCTATCTTGGCCTGCACACGGTCGAATCCAACGTCATCACGCCCTCGGTACTGGGCGCGCGCTTCACCATGAACCCGGTGCTGATCCTGCTGGCACTGAGCTATTTCAGCTGGATCTGGGGCGTCACCGGCGCGCTGTTGTCGGTCCCCATTCTGCTGACCATCACCGCGCTGATCGAGCATCTGGGGACGCCGAACCTGATCGGGTTCATCTTCGGCGAGCCTTTATTCAACATGGATGCGCTCGACGACACCGGGGAAGCGGACGCCGGGCAGGCATGAAAAAGCCCGCCACGTCGCTGTGACGGGCGGGCCCTGTAAACTTTCCTGTCGCAATTGACCTGCTCATCCGGTTGCGTAGCAACCGCAAGGCCGAATGGCCGCCCGCAGCGAGTCCGGCTCTGCCGGACAGAAGCGAGGAAGCCGCGGGGCCGGGAAGCGAAGCTGAACCGCCGTAGGCGGGACATCGCCCCGCCGGCACCTCAACAAATCAACCCGGATAAACCCAGGCCGTGCCGCGCGCGAAGTTGTCGGCGGCGAAATCCCAGTTCAGCAGCTTGTCGACCACCTCGCCGAGGTAGCTCGGGCGCGCATTCTGGTGATCGAGGTAATAGGCGTGCTCCCACACGTCGATCGTCAGCAGCGGGTTGAAACCGCTATCGGCCAGCGTGTCGGCATCGTGGGTTTCCTCGATCGACAGCTTGCCGTCCTTCGCGGCCAGCCACACCCAGCCGCTGGCGAAGTGGCCCGCACCCCGGTCCTTCAGCGCCATTTTCAGGTCGGCGACGGAGCCGAAGGCCTCGTCGATGGCGGCAGCCAGATCGCCCGAGGGGGCCGTCGATTCGCCCGACAGCGAGTACCAGTAGAAGCCGTGGTTATAGACCTGCGCGGCGTTGTTGAAGAGGCCCTGGTTCGAACCGCGGGCCGACTTGATGACGTCCATCAGCGACGCGTTGGCAAGGTCGGTGCCCTCGATCGCGGCATTCATCTTGTCGACATAGGCCTTGTGGTGCTTGCCGTGGTGAAAGCTCAGCGTCTCGGCGCTGATCGCCGGGGCCAGCGCTTCGCTGTCATAAGGCAGGTCAATGAGGGAAAATGCCATGGTTTCGTCCTTCCTGTTCTCAATTCATATTCTGTCAGGGTCTGTTGCTCCAACGCACGAAGGGGCGCACCGGTTGCAAATTTCCCTGCCCGCCTTGGCCGTGGTCAGACCTGCGCGAGCTCGGGCGTGACATTGGGGGCGGACCGCGCCATTGCAAGCACGAATATGAACGAAAGGCCCCGACAGGCACATTTCCATGGGTAGAAAACATTTCGGAACGGACGGCATTCGCGGTCGGGCCAATGGCAAGACGCTGAATGCCAGCCTGGCGATGAAGGTCGGGCAGGCCGTGGGCCACCACTTCCTGCGCGGATCGCACAAGAACCGCGTGGTGATCGGCAAGGATACGCGCCTGTCGGGCTACATGATGGAAACCGCGCTGGTCGCGGGCTTCACCAGCGTGGGCATGGATGTCGTCATGACCGGCCCGCTGCCGACCCCCGCCATCGCGCTGCTCACCCGCGAGATGCGCGCCGATGTCGGCGTGATGATCTCGGCCAGCCACAACCCGTTCGAGGATAACGGCATCAAGCTGTTCGGCCCCGACGGGTTCAAGCTGTCCGACGAGGACGAGCTGGCGATCGAACAGGCTCTGTCCGAGGACCCGGTGCTGGCCGAGGGCGAGCACATCGGTCGGGCGCGGCGGATCGACGATGCCAGCGGGCGCTATATCCACGCGGTCAAGCAGAGCTTTCCCGAGGACTGCCGCCTCGACGATCTCAAGGTCGTGCTCGATTGTGCGCACGGGGCGGCCTACTCGGTTGCCCCGACCGCAATCTGGGAGCTTGGGGCGGAAGTCATCCCGATGGGGGTCGGCCCCGACGGGCTCAACATCAATGACGGCGTCGGCTCGACCTCGCTCGACGCGATCAGGGCGCGCGTCGTCGCCGAGGGCGCCGATATCGGCCTCGCGCTCGATGGCGATGCCGACCGGCTGATCGTCATCGACGAGCAGGGCAATGCCGTGGATGGCGACCAGATCATGGCGCTGATCGGCAGCCAGTGGGCGGCCTCCGGTCACCTCAAGGGCGGCGGCGTCGTCGCCACGGTGATGTCGAACCTTGGCCTCGAACGGTTCCTGACGGGCGAAGGCCTCGACCTCGTACGTGCCGCCGTGGGCGACCGTTACGTGCTCGAGGCGATGAAGGCGGGCGGGTACAATGTTGGCGGCGAGCAATCCGGCCACATGATTCTGCTCGACCATGCGACCACCGGCGATGGCACGGTTGCGGGCCTGCAGGTGCTTGCGGCGCTCGTTCGCAACGGCAAACCCGCCAGCGAGCTGCTGCATCTGTTCGACCCGGTGCCCCAGCTGCTCCGCAATGTCCGCTATGCAGGCGGCGACCCGCTCGACGCGGCCAGTGTCAAGAGCGCCATCGCCGCCGCCGAGGCCGAGCTGGGCAGCGCCGGACGGCTGGTGATCCGCAAGTCCGGCACCGAGCCGGTGATCCGCGTCATGGCCGAGGGCGATGACGAGGGTCAGGTCGAAGCGGTCGTTGCCTCGATCTGCGACGCGGTGGCGGAGGCGGCTTGATGCTGGAAATGCGCCCGGATTGCGAGGCCTGCGGGGTGGACCTTTACGCCAACAGCCTGGGCGCGCATATCTGCAGCTTTGAATGCACGTTCTGCACGCCTTGCGCGGAAGGATACGCCAACCTCTGCCCCAATTGCGGCGGCGAATTGCTGCCGCGCCCGACCCGCACCGGCGAGGCGCTGATGCAATATCCCGCCTCGACCGAACGGCGGCACAAGGGCTGATGAGCCAGCCGCGCCCGCCCCGCGTGCTCGCCATTGCCGGGTCCGATTCGTCGGGCGGCGCGGGAATTCAGGCCGATATCAAGACCATCACCATGCTGGGCGGCTATGCGATGACCGCGATCACCGCCGTTACCGCGCAGAATACGCGCGGCGTGCGCGATGTGCAGGTGCTCTCGCCAGATTTCGTCGCCGCGCAGATCGACGCCTGTCTGGAGGATATCGGGGTCGAGGCGATCAAGATCGGGATGCTCGGCAGCGCGGACATCGCCGAAGTCGTCGCCGACCGGCTGGAGGACCTGCCCTGCCCGATCGTCTTCGATCCTGTCATGGTCGCCACCAGCGGCAGCGTGCTGGCCGACGAGGCGACGATCGAGGCGTTCGAATGGCTGATGGAGATCGCCACGCTGACCACGCCCAACGTGCCCGAACTGGCGGCTTTGGGCGGCACGTCAGCCATGGCCGAGCGCAATGTAGCTTATCTCGCCAAGGGCGGCGACGCGGATGGCGCGCTGATCGAGGACCGGCTGGTCCGCCCCGGCCACGAGGACAAGCTCTGGAGCGAGGCGCGCATCGTCACGCGCCATACCCACGGCACCGGCTGCACGCTCTCCAGCGCCATCGCCACGCATCTGGCGCGCGGAGCTGCGCTGGAGGAGGCCGTCGAGCAGGCCCGCGCCTTCGTCCGGGCGGCGCTATCGGCTGCCCCCGGATATGGCGCAGGCCACGGCCCGATGGGCCATCAGGCCGTGCGAGGCTAGTTTTCCGTTCACGCGGGACGGCACCAGCCCACTCCCCCGCCCGACCTCCCAAATCATACCCTATCGGGAGGCTGGGCGGGGGAGTGGGCTGGTGCCGCACCTGTTTCAGCCACGCTGAAACAGAAAGGTCATTCCTCTATCCCGTAAAATTCGCTGATCGCGCCCCAGGCCTCTTCAGCGGTCTCGCACCAGGTGATGAGGTCGAGATCGCTGTGGCTGATCGTGCCCTCGTCCGCCAGCCCCTCGAAATCGAAGATCCGGTTCCAGAATTCCTTGCCGAACAACAGCACCGGCACCGGCTTCATCTTGCCGGTCTGGATCAGGGTCAGCGTCTCGAACAGCTCATCGCAGGTGCCATAGCCGCCGGGGAACACCGCCACCGCCCGCGCGCGAATCAGGAAGTGCATCTTCCTGAGCGCGAAATAGTGGAAGTTGAACGACAGATAGGGCGTCACATAGGGGTTGGGCGCCTGTTCGTGCGGCAGGACGATATTGAGACCGATGCTCTCCGCCCCGGCCTCGCTCGCGCCCTTGTTGGCCGCCTCCATGATCGACGGTCCGCCGCCCGAGCACACGACGAACTGGCGCTTGCCCTCCTCGATGATCGCCTTTTCGCTGACCATCTTCGACAGCCGGTAGGCTTCCGCATAGTACTTGCTCTTCGCGACGAGGTTCTCGACCACGCGCCGCTCCTGCTCGGGCAGGTCCTTCGCCCCTTCGAGCGCGGTTTCGCCCGCTTCGGGCGGCGGGATGCGCGCTGAGCCGTACATCACCAGCGTCGAGCCCACGCGCGCCTCTTCCAGCAGCATTTCGGGCTTCAGCAGTTCCAGCTGGAAGCGCACCGGGCGCAATTCCTCGCGCAGCAGGAACTCGGTGTCGCGAAAGGCCAGCTTGTAGGCCGGATGACGTGTCTGCGGCGTGTCCGAAGGGTCGGAATCGGCGAAGGCGACCTCGTTATGGGCGTGGTAGAACTTGTAGTCGGCCAGATCGCGGCAATCCGCCTCCGCACCGTTTTTCGTCTCGTCGCCGCTGCTCAATTCGACTCTCCCGATAATGCTCTCCAGCCCTAGGCCGCCCCTAAGGTACTGGCAATGGGGCTATATATGGGTGCGTTCGGGCCAGATTCATCCCGAAAGTGGACAACCCCTAAGAGTAGTTTGTGCATCGCAACAAAATGCATAGAGTGGCGGGATATGGAGGCATCAGAAATGCATCTCACGCCTGCGCGCAACGAACGCAAATCCAGCCCCAAGCCCGCTCTCGAGCGGAGCAAGGAGTACCGCCTGCAATTTGGCGGTAACGCATTGGGCGTTGAAAAGGCGATGGAATTTTCCGCCCCCGATATCTGCCAGGCGATGCAATATGTGCTTGAAGACCCGGCCCGGCGCAGCGTCGAGATCTGGGAAAACGGCACCTATGTGTGCACGGTCAGCCGCGAACAGCTGTCCTCGGTTGCCGCTTGCGGGACCAAGGTCGACATGGAACTGGCGCGCCGCTGAAAGGGCCGGGCTCAGGCCCGCTGCAGGCACTCTTCGAAAAAATCCCCCATGGCTTTCCACGAGCGCCTGTCGGTTTGCTCGTGATAAGCGACGCCCGGCATGCCCATCTGGTCGGCCGCCGGGTTGGTGAAGCTGTGCCCAGTGCCGCCATAGACATGCAACTGCCAGTCCACCTCTGAAGCGCGCATTTCATCCTCGAAGGCAGTGCGCTGCTCGGCCGGGATCATCGGATCGTCGGCCCCGATGCAGGCCAGCACCCGCGCTTTGATCGTTCCCGCATCGGCAGGCTGCTGCGTATCGAGGCCACCGTGAAAACAGACTACGCCCAGCAGGTCCGCGCCGGAGCGGGCCAGTTCCAGTGAGGTCGTGCCACCAAGGCAGAAACCGATGGAAAAGAGCTTCGCCGGATCGACCTGTGCCGCGCCAGCCAGTGCCGCGAGGCCTGCCTTTGCGCGGGCGCGGTGCGCGGCGATGTCCTGTCGGAGAGGCAGCGCCACCGCCTGAACCTCGTCCATATTCGCCAGTTGACGACGCTCGCCGAACAGGTCGGCGGCAAACGCGACATAGCCCAGTTCCGCAACCATGCGCGCGCGATCGAGGACGTGCTCGCCTAGCCCCAGCGCCTCGTGCACCAGCATAACGCCGGGCTGTTTGCCGGTTAGCGCGTCATCATAGACGAGCACGCCCGAACAGGGGGTGTCGCCGTCGGTGTAGGAAACGTCTTCGCTGATAATGGCCATGGTCTTCAATCCTCCGCGGCGCGTACTCAAGGTGCCGCTTGAGTTGTGATGCGCCCTGTCAACAGGCGCTGCGCGCGACCGTTTTGAAGATTTTTGCCGGCTGTTCAAGCTGCTGACACGGCAGCATTGCTGGACCGAGTGCCGAAGGCTGGATGCCCCGCAAGGATTCGAACCTTGATTGACGGAGTCAGAGTCCGCTCTCTTACCATTAGAGGACGGGGCAACAGGGGCGCGCCTCTATCCCGCGCCCCCCGGCTGGTCAAGCCTTCGGTTCAGCCCTTTTCGCCCGCAGCCGGGTCAGGCCGAGCAACTCGCCCCGCCCAGCACACAGAACCGCGCGCAATGCGGGTGGTTGAGCGGCACCGGCCGGTCAGCCTCGGCCAGTGTTCCGCCAAGGTCGAAGCCCGCGTCGTAGGGCAGCAGCGTACAGGCAACGACCCGCGCTGCCGCCTCGCCCTTGCGATGAACCACCATCCGGCTGGAGGCGCACATCACGTCCGCCGGGCGCTTGCCGAGAATCCCCCAACACGTTTCGGTTATCTCGGCAATGTCGGCACTGGCATCCATCTCCGGGAACAGCACCAGCCGCGCCGGGTCGCCCGCATCGACCGGAATGCCGTGCTCCGCGAACAGCTTCGCATATCCCTCACGCGCCTCGGCCTCGCTCTCGCTCGCCAGATGGCGGCCCGCGACGGCCAGCGAAAAGCCGCCCTGCGCCAGCCACGTCAGCCCGTCCAGCATCGGGCCCCAGCTGCCCGCCCCGCGCTCGGCCTCGTGCACAGCCTGCGTGTAATGGTCGATCGAGACGCGCAGGGTCAGCTTGGTGCCGTAACGCTCGCGCAGGGCCCGCAGAGCCGCCTCGTGCCGCCGCATCGGCTTCATCGCATTGGTCAGCACCAGCACTTCGTGGCCGCGCCCCAGCGCGTCTTCGATCATCGCCATGATATCGGGGTTCATGAACGGCTCGCCGCCGGTGAAGCCGATCTCGCGCACCTCCCTGCCACTGGCGGCGATCTCGTCGAGGAAGCGCGCCGCCTCCGCAGCCGTCAGGTAGACCAGCGCATCGTTGGTCGGCGAGCTGTCGATATAGCAATTCGCGCAGGCAAGGTTGCACAGCGTGCCTGTGTTCAACCACAGCGTGTCGAGCCGTTCGAGCGCCACCTGCGCGCGGGCGCTGCCATCGGCGGTCACCAGCGGGTCGGCGAACTTGCCCGCAGCCAAGGCGGCTGCCTCCACCGCGAAGGGCGAAGGACCAGCGGGCGCGGATCGGCTTTTGCTGCGGGAGGCCATCAGAAGGCGTTCCTGAGCTTCTGCACCAGCGCCGCCCATTTCTTCGGATACTTGCCGAAGATGGTCGGCTCCCACGCGGCAAAGGCCCCGGCCTTGGCCACCTCCCCGCGCGTCGGATAGGAAACGACGGTGCTGCCCAGGGCGAACGTGCCGCCCTTGCCCGTGATCGCCTGAGCCAGCGGCAACAGCACGTCGTCCACCCCATGCCCGCACAGGCTCGCGCCAACCAGTCTGCGGCCCCTGAACATGAACTTGGCGAAACCCGCACTCTCGCCCTCCGCCACGGCGCGGTCGTTGTGGTCGAGCCCCTCGCGGATAACGCGCAGCTTCTCGCCGTATTTGTCGCGCGCCTGCTCTTCGGTGAGCCCGATCTGTGCCACCTGCGGCGAGGTATAGGTGCACCAGGGCAGCGCCCGCCAGTCGACCTTCGTGGGCACGCCCAGCGCGATCTCCAGCACGACATTGCCGCCCTCGTAGCCTGCCACATGGGTCAGGCGCGGTCCCTCGCGGCAATCGCCGATGGCATAGGTGTGCTTGAGCGAAGTGCGCCGCCGCGCGTCGACGGCAATGCCGTTCTCGCCCAGCCGCACGCCGATCTCCTCCAGCCCGAAGCCGCTCACCCGCGCGCGCCGTCCCGTGGCGACAAGCACGTGGCTGCCGGTGACAAACTGGCCATTGTCGAGCCGCATGGTGAGGTTCCCGGCGCGCCCCTCGACCACCTCGCCCATGCCCTGCACGAAGCGGACTCCCTCGGCCTCCATCTGCGCGACCGCCAGCGCCACCGATTCGCGGTCGTCGCGCGCCAGCAGGTCGCCCGGCGCGATGACGGTGACCTCGCTGCCCAACCGGCAAAAGGCCTGCGCCATTTCCATGCCCACCGCGCCGCCGCCCAGCACGATCAGGTGAGACGGGCGGATATCGAGTGCGAAGATGTTTTCGTTGGTGAGGTAGGGAACCTTGTCGAGCCCCTCGATCGGCGGCACGAAGGGCTCGGAGCCGGTCGCGATAACGATACGCGGCGCGGTCAGCGTACGCGCGCCGACCTGAACGTGCTTCCAACCGACGAATTTCGCATGGCCGCGAATGACCTCGCAGCCCAGCCCCTCGAACCGTTCGACCGAATCGTGCGGGGCGATCGCCGCGATGGCCCCGTCGACATGCGCCCGCACGCCGTCCCAGTTGACCAGCGGCGCGGGCATCTGCACCCCCATGCTGTTGCCGACCCGCGCCACCGATGCGCGCTTGGCCGCCGCCAGCAGCGCCTTCGAGGGTACGCAGCCATTATTGAGGCATTCGCCGCCCATTGCGCCCGCCTCGATCAGCGCGACGCGCAGGCCGAACATCGCGCAGCCGCCCGCCGCGGTGAGCCCGGCGGCCCCCGCGCCGATCACGATCACATCATGGCTGTATTTTTGCACGCGTCCGCTCTTGAGATTGTTCCACTCACGTGGAAGCGGCACCAGCCCACGCCACCTCCCAACCTCCCAAGGCTTACCCTATCGGGAGGTTGGGAGGGGGAGCGGGCCGGAGCCGCACCTGTTTCAGCCACGCTGAAACAGACCCTAGCGCGAGAAGGCTACGACGCGATAGGGGTGCTTATCGCGTAGCAGAGCTTTGGAGCCATCTTTTGCCGAAAACCCTCGTCACCGGTGCTGCCGGGCTGATCGGCGGAGAGGTCTGCGCGCGGCTCGCGCGGCGCGGCCATCAGATGGTGGCGCTGACCCGCAAGAGCCGCGCGGTGCGCGGCACCGATGGCGCGCCGGTGCCGCTCGCCGATAACCTGTCCGGCGACGTGACCGCGCCAATGCTCGGCACCGCGCCGCAACCGTTCGACCTCGTCGTACATTGCGCGGCCAATGTGCAATTCGATGCGCCGGAAGCAGAACTGCATGCCACCAATGTCGAGGGGACGCGCAACGCCCTCGTCTTTGCCCGCGCGGCGGGGGCGGATTTCCTCCATGTCAGCACCGCCTATGTCTGCGGTAATCGCGACGGCGAGATCGCCGAAGGCCCGGTGCCCGCCGGGACCGGCTTCACCAACGCCTATGAAGCGAGCAAGGCCGCAGCCGAGCGCGTGGTCGAGGACAGCGGCTTGCGCTGGGCCATCGCCCGCCCCTCGATCGTGCAGGGCGAGCATGCCAGCGGCGCGATCCGCGACTTTCCCAGCCTGTGCAATGTCTTCCGCCTGATGGCGCGCGGCAAGGTCACGCGCTTTCCGGTCGCGGAGCATTCGACGCTCGACCTCGTACCGATGGACCACGTGGCCGAAGGGATTGCGCGGATTGCCGAGCTTATGGGGCAGGCGGCAGGCGGGTATTACCACCTCGTCGCCGACACGCCGTTGCCCACGGCGGAACTGGCCCATGGCGTGGCGCGGGTGGCGCATTTCCCCAAGCCGCAAGTGGTCGCGCCCGAGCATTACGACCCGGCCAGCCTGCGTCCGGCCGAACGCCTGCTGGCCGAGCGGATGCTGGCGACCTTCGGGCCCTATTTCAGCCGCGCCCCGCGCTTCGACGACAGGCAGTTCCGCGCGCTGACCGGCCTTGCCTGCCCGCCGACCGACCGGGCCTGGCTCGACCGGCTGATCGCCTATGGTCTGGCGCGGGGATACCTTCCGAAGGCCTAGTTTTCTGTTTCAGCTGCACTGAAACATTTGCGGTACCGGCCCACTCCCCCTCCCAACCTCCCGATAGGGTAAGCCTTGGGAGGTCGGGAGGGGGAGTGGTCTGGCGCCGATCCCGCGTAAGCGGGACAACAGCCTAACGAATATCGGGATAATGGCGCTCAAGCTTGTCGCGCGCGCCCATGGCCCACAGCAACCCGACCTTGAGGTAGATCCAGTTGGCCCTCAGCGGCCCCCATTCGGCGATCCGCCGGTCGGAGGTGATGACCGCGCGCGGCACCAGCCTGACCCGGCCCAGCGCGGACAGGCGCAGGCACAGATTGGCCTCCTCCATCACCCTGTCCGCCGGGTCGCAGCCGCCGACCTTCAGGAAATCGGCCCGGCGGAAGAACATCGCGTGGTCGCCGAACAGCAGCCGCGCCCCGCGCAGGAACAGGATCGGGTGGAACAGCAACGGCGCGTACCAGGTCTTGGCCCAGTTATGCAGCGTCGTGCCCCAGCGGGTCTTCTCCGGCCCCCTGATGATCGGGGTGAAGCCCGCCAGCGCCACCTTCGGATCGGCCAAAGTCTGTTCGATCACCTGCGCCATGTCGGCGGGCGGGATCGTGTCGGCGTGGAGTACGCAGACCTGCGCGCCCCGCGCCGCCTCGACCCCGGCATTGATCTGCACCGCGCGGCCTTTCGGAGATTCGATCACGCGCCACCCGGCTGCCCCGGCCCGCGCCATGCTGGCATCGCTGCTACCGCCATCGACCGCGAGAATTTCCAGCGGCGGCGGGTCGAGCGTCGCCAGCACTTCGATCAGTGTCGGAAGCGCCGCCTCCTCGTCCAGCATCGGAATGACGATGCTGAGGCTGCTCACGCCAGCAGGTCGGGCCATTGCGACAGGTCCGCCGGGCGGTCGCAGTCCGCCAGCATCTCCAGCATCGCCACCGACATTCCGTGTGCCTTGGCCCGCCGCAGCGTTGTCGCCAGCACCACCTCCGTGCCCCATTCCATATCCTCGAACAGGAACGGCACCGGGGCCTTGTAGCCAATCAGGTAGTAACCGCCGTCCTTCGCCGGGCCGAGCACCAGGTCATGGCTGACCAGCGCCTCGGCCGCCTCGTGCAGATGGCGCGGGGTGAGGTCGGGAATATCCGCGCCGAGCAGGATTGCCGGGGCGGGGACACGCGCCATCCGTTCGCCGAGGCCGCCCTCACCCTGATCGACCAGCACCACATCCTCGCCCAGCCATTCGCCGAACAGCGAGGGTTCGGCCCCCGTGATGAGTAGCGCAAACGGCAGCCCGCTGCGCTCCACGGTCTGCAGGGTCCGCTCGACCAGCAGGCGATGCGTCTGCGCCGCCTGTTCTGGGCCGAGCGCAGGGATCAGGCGCGTCTTGGCCGCGCCCGGCGTCGGGTACTTGGCAAACAGGGCAATCCGGGGCGGTACGTCCATCGCCGCTCGCCATAGCCTTTGTTTCAGAAATTCTGAAACAATTGCGGTTCCGGCCCGGTCCCCCGCCCAACCTCCCGATAGGGTATGATCTGGAAGGTCAGGTGGAGGAGCGGGCTGGTGCCGATACCAAAATCAATCCTCTCGACCTTCGCTTCGCCAAGCGCCATGAATACTGGCCATGGCATCGCGCTTTCTCAAGCTAACCGGGTACGGCCTCGCCGCAGGGGCAGTCGTGGCGCTGCTGGTGGCCGAGCGCAAGCGCCCGCTACGCCAGAGCACACAGGCACCGCTGCCCCGGCTGGCGCGCAATCTGGCGATGGGCGCGGCCTGTCAGGCGGTGGTCATGGCGAGCGAGGCCCCGCTGACCGAGGCCATTGCCCGCCGCAACGCTGCCGAACGGCGCGGCCTCCAGCACCGCATCGGCGGCACAGCGGGCAGGCTCGCCGCCTTCCTCGCGATGGATTACGGCTTCTACCTCTGGCACGTCGCCACGCACCGCGTGCCGTTCCTGTGGCGCTTCCACCGCGTCCACCATGTCGACCCCGATCTCGACGCCTCGACCGCTATTCGCTTCCACTTCGTCGACATGCTGGTCTCGCTGCCCTGGCGGCTGGTGCAGGTGCGCCTGAGCGGCATCGACCCGGCGGGCCTCAACGCATGGCGCGGTTTCTTCCTTGCCTCGATCCTGTTCCACCATGCGAACTTGCGCCTGCCCGGACGCTGGGACGAGCGGCTGGCGCGCCTCTTCACCACCCCCAAGATGCACGGCATCCATCACAGCCAGCGCGCGGACGAGATGGACAGCAATTTCACCAGCGGCATTTCGCTGTGGGACCGGCTCCACGGCACTTTCCGCGCGGATGTGGCGCAGGCCGAAATCGTGATCGGCGTCGGCGATCCCGAGGCGGAGCGCGACGTCCAGATCGTCCCCGCCATCGCCGCGCCCTTCCGCCTGGCCAACCCCGGCAAGCCGTCCCGCTGAGGGGCACGCGCCAAGGCCAGCCATGGGCGCGGCTTGCTCCGCACCCCGGCTTGGTCTAGCCTGATGTCAGGTTCCTGTCCCGTCTGGGACAGGTGATGATGACAGGAAGTAGTGCCGATCATGGCGGAGACCATTCCGCCGGGCGAGCGCGCCGATTCAGCCAAGGGCGCGCGACAAGGCCGCAACCGCGACAAAGCGCGCGGCAAGGCCGAGGGGACCAAGCGTCCGCCTGGCAAAGGCAAACAGGCAAAACCCGGCCGGCGCAGCACCGGCCGCCCGCCGCGCGATGCGCGCAACTGGCGTCGCCCACCGCATAACGATTATCGCAGCGCCTATGCCGCGATCGACCTCGGCACCAATAATTGCCGCCTGCTGATCGCCCGCCCCGCCGAGGAAAACTTCGTCGTCATCGACGCCTTCAGCCGTGTCGTACGGCTGGGCGAAGGGCTGGCGCAGACCGGCAGGCTGTCCGATGCGGCGATGGACCGTGCCGTCTCCGCGCTCAAGATCTGCTCGGACAAGCTCAGGAAGCGCAAGGTGCACCTCGCCCGCTCGGTCGCGACCGAGGCCTGCCGCCGCGCCGACAATGGCGCCGAATTCATCGAGCGCGTCCGGCGCGAGACCGGGATCGTGCTTGATATCATCACCGCGCAGGAAGAGGCACGCCTCGCCGTCCTGGGCTGCCATATCCTGCTGGAGGACGGCGTCGGCCCGGCGGTGATCTTCGACATTGGCGGCGGCTCGACCGAACTGGTGCTGATCGAACCGGGCGGCCCGGTGCCGCGCATCCTTGACTGGCATTCGGCCCCGTGGGGCGTGGTCTCGCTGACCGAAACACTCGGACCGGAACCGGAAGGCGAAGTCGCGCGGCTTGAACGCTATGCGGAAATGCGGCGGCTGGTGCGCGAAAGCTTTGCCGAATTCGCCGGGCGCATTGCCGGGCATCGCACTCCCGAGTTGCGGCTGCTGGGCACCAGCGGCACGGTGACGACGCTTGCCAGCCTGCATCTCGAACTGCCGCAGTACGATCGCCGCGCCGTCGACGGGCTGATCGTGCCCGCGCAATCGATGCGCGACATCTCGCAACGCCTCTCCAGCCTCTCGCAGGAGGGGCGGCGCGAAGTGGCCTGCATCGGTCGCGAACGCGCCGATCTGGTGGTGGCGGGCTGCGCGATCCTCGAAACGATCCTCGACATCTGGCCCGCCGCCCGGCTGGGCGTGGCCGACCGCGGTATCCGCGAGGGCATTTTGCGCTCGCTGATGAGCACCGAAGTCAGCGCAAGACACAGCGGCGGGGGCAATTGATGGCACGACCGGGGGCAGACGATCGCAAGCGGCTGCGGAAATCGGCGGGGCGCAAGGATTCCTCGCGCCGCTGGCTGGAGCGGCAGCTGAACGATCCCTATGTCAAACGCGCCAAGGCCGACGGCTATCGCAGCCGAGCCGCTTACAAGCTGATCGAGCTGGACGAGCGCTTTGGCCTGATGTCGGGCGCGCGGCGGGTGGTCGACCTGGGCATCGCGCCGGGCGGCTGGGCACAGGTCGTGCGCCAGAAGGCACCGGGCGCGGCCATCGTCGGCATCGACCTGCTCGAAACCGAACCGATCGAGGGCGTGACGATCTTCCAGATGGACTTCATGGATGACGCTGCGCCCGACAAGCTGGCAGAGGCGCTGGGCGGCTCGGTCGACCTCGTCATGTCGGACATGGCCGCCAATACCGTGGGCCACAAGCAGACCGACCATCTGCGGACCATGGCGCTGGTTGAGGCGGCGGCCTGGTTCGCTGCCGAGAACCTCAGCCCCGGTGGTGCCTTCGTCGCCAAGGTGCTGGCCGGGGGCACCGACAACGACCTGCTGGCCATGCTCAAGCGCGACTTCACCAGTGTGAAACACGCCAAGCCGCCTGCCAGCCGCAAGGGTTCATCCGAGTGGTATGTGGTGGCGCAAGGGTTCAAGGGGCGCGCCGACGGCCCGGCTTAAGTCCCGTTTCAGCCCGAGCTGAAACATAAGCGGGTCCGGCCCGCATCCACGTGAGTGGAACGAAATCTAGGTCGTCGCGTCGGCGATCTCGGCCCCGGCGTCCTGCTCAGCGACGGCTTCGGCGACTTCGCCCTCGACCGCTTCACCCTCTTCCGCAGCTACTTCGACCGCCGGCAGGTCCGGCCCGCCGCCATGGTCGAGCAGGTACAGGATCACATTGGCGCGGTCTTCAGCGTTCGACAGGCCAGCAAAGCTCATCTTCGTGCCCGAGGCAAAGGCGCGCGGGCTTTTCAGCCATTCGTCCATCTGCTCATAGGTCCAGGTACCGCCAACTTCGGCCAGCGCAGAGGAGAAGGCAAATCCGCCCGCACCCTCGCCAATCGGCTCACCCATCACGCCAAACAGATTCGGGCCGATGCCGTTGGGGCCGCCCTGGTCGATCGTGTGGCACGCCATGCACTTGGCGAACACGCCCTCGCCATCGGCGGCTGAGCCTTCGGCCAGCAGCATGGCCAGCGACGGACCGGCATCCGCCTCTTCACCCTCGGCTGCGACGATCAGATAGCCCGGTTCCTCAGGAGCATGCGGCTTGTCCGCCGAGAAGAAATGCCCCGACAGCGAGCTGAGGCCAAGCGCAACGATACCTGAAAACAGGATCCAGCCGAAAATCGTATTGAGGCGGTCACTCATAATGGGGTGCTGTCCGTCAAGGATTAAGGTTTGCGGGGGCTCTAGTCAGAGCTTCGCCCCGGTGCAAGAGGGGAGATAGAGCTTGTTCGCTGGGCAAGGCCGCATTAGTCGCCCCCTCCCATGGAGAGTTTCCCCGGTCCCGCCCTCGCGCTGGTCGAGCAAATGCGCGCTGCCGCCGCGAAAGATCCCGCGCGCGCCATCGCCTTTCAGGGCGCGCCCGGCGCCAATTCGCACCGCGCGGCGCTGGAATTCGCGCCCGAGGGGCTGCCACTGCCGTGCTTCTCCTTCGAGGACGCACTCGACGCGGTAACCTCGGGCAAGGCGGGCTGCGCGATCATCCCGATCGAGAATTCGCAGCATGGCCGCGTGGCCGACATCCACTTCCTGCTACCCGAAAGCGGGCTGTCGATCGTCGCCGAACACTTCCTCGCCATCCACCATGCGCTGATGGGCGTGCCCCATGCCAACGGCGCGCTGGGCCCGTTCACCGCTGCCTACAGCCACCCGCAGGCATTGGGCCAGAGCCGCCTGTTCCTGCGCGAGCGCGGCATCGTCCCGCTCAGCCATGCCGATACGGCGGGCGCGGCGGCGCATGTCGCGGAGTTGCAGGACCCGACCGTGGCGGCCATCGCCCCGGCGCTCGCCGCCGATCTCTACGGCCTCGCCATCGCCGAGCAGCATGTCGAGGATGCCTCCGACAACACCACCCGCTTCGTCGTGCTGGCGCGCGAGCCGCTCGACCCGGCCACGCTGGCGGGCGAGGAGGCGATGACGACCTTCGTATTCGAGGTGAAGAACGTGCCCGCCGCACTGTACAAGGCATTGGGGGCCTTCGCCACCAATGGCGTCAACATGACCAAGCTGGAGAGCTACCAGCGCGGGGCCAGCTTCGCCGCGACCGCCTTCTATGCCGATATTCTGGGCGCGCCGGGCGATCCGGCGATCGACCGGGCGCTGGAGGAGCTGGACTTCCACTCCAAGCATCTGAGCATGCTCGGCAGCTATCGGCAGGCGCGCAAACGCGGATAGTCGGCGCTGGTCAATTGCCCCTTAACCTTCATCGTGTGAAAAGGGCCGCGTGACACGGGCCACGCCGGACAGGGATTTTGCGCGCGACTGGGACGCGCTGCGCGGCGATGGCGACATCCAGTTCGCCCGCGTACCCCTGCCTGAGGAGCCGCCGCCGCCCGACTGGCTGCTGCGCTTCCAGGAATGGCTGGCCGAATTGTTCGGCCCGGTGGCCGTGTGGCTCGCCGACGCCTGGCCGTGGCTCAAATGGGTGTTGCTGGCGGTTGGCATCGCCCTGCTGCTCTACCTGCTCATTCGCCTGATCGGCCCGGACCTGCTCAAACGCCGCAAACCGCCCGCAGAAGAAGAGGTCTGGACGCCCGACCGCGCCGTGGTGCTGGCGCTGCTGGAAGAGGCCGACCGGCTCGCTGCCGAGGGCCGCTATGACGAGGCGACGCACCTGCTGCTGCAACGCTCTGTCGGCCAGATCGCCGAGGCGCGCCCCGACCTGGTCGAGCCCGCGACGACCGCGCGCGAACTCTCCGTGCTGACCGCCCTGCCCGATGCGGCGCGCGCCGCCTTCGGCGTGATCGCGCTGCGGGTCGAGCGCTCGCTGTTCGCACTGCGCCGCCTTGATGCCGAGGACTGGCAGGCCGCGCGCGGTGCCTATGCCGATTTTGCGCTCGATTACCGGGGTATCGTGCGGGGCGCGGCATGAGCAAATCCGCCAATCCCTTCAGCCCGAAGACCGTGCTCGCCATGCTGGCGATCGGCGCACTGGCCTTTCTCGCGATGCTTTACGCCATCGGCGCGGGCTGGAACGGCGGGCGCGACAATAATGGCGGCGCGCATGCCGCCTCCGATTCGCTCAACGGATTCTCGGCGCTCGCCGCCATGCTGGAGGCGCGCGGCCATCCCGTCACCCTGTCGCGCACCCCTGCCGCAGCCGACACGACCGACCTGCTGATCCTGACGCCGACGCTCTATGTCGATGTCGACGAGCTGCGCGAGCTGGTCGAGGAGCGCCGCTATTCGGGGCCAACGCTGATCATCCTGCCCAAATGGATGGCCTACCCGCTGCCCAAGGACGACCGGATCGAGGCGGAGGACGGCTGGGTCGAGCTGGCCGGAACGCAGTCGCCCGGCTGGTTTGCGCCCTTCATGGACGACGAGGATTTCTCGCTGGTGATCGGCAAGACCACTTCGTGGCGCGGTTTCGGCCTCGCCGGACCACTGCCCGAACCCGGCGAGGTGCAGGGCATCCTTGAGGAGGAAGGACGCAACCTCTACCCGCTGGTGCACGATGCCGAAGGCGATGTGCTGGCGGCATGGCGTTACGATGGCGGCTATTATCCCGACCTCGCCGAAGCAGGCGGCGAGCATTTTTTCGACGACCCGTCCGAGGAGCTCGAATACGACACCTGGCCGGTGGTCATCATGTTCGAACCCGACCTCGCCAACAATTACGGCTTTGCCGACGAGCAGCGCGCGCAGCTGGCCGTGCGGCTGGTCGAGACCATGCTCGACCATGAGGGCGAACAGCTGGTCGACGGCATTACCTTCGACCTCACGCTGAACGGCCTCGGCGCGAGTGAGAACCTGCTGACCCTTGCCTTCCGCCCGCCCTTCCTCGCCGCGACATTGTGCCTGATCCTCGCCGCTTTGGTGATCGCCTGGCGCGGTTTCCGCCGCTTCGGCCCGCCGCGCGCCGGGGTGCCCGAACTGGCCCATGGCAAGACGCAGCTGGCCGAGAATGGCGGCGGCCTGCTCGCCCGCGCCAAGCGCTGGCACCTGCTCGGCCCACCCTATGCGGCGATGGTCAGCGCCCGGATGGCGCGCCGGCTGGGTATCCATACGCGATCCGGCGACGACGGGCGCGAGGCGGCCATCGACCACGCGCTCGTCCAGCACAGCGACACCGCCGCCAGCTTCGCCGCTGCCAGCAGCGCCATGCGTAGCGCGCACAATCCTGCCGAGCTGCTGCGCGCGGCCCGCGCCTTGCGCGAAATCGAAACCTCCGCAAACTCCTGAGACCCCCAGACCCAAAGCACCAGACAAGGACCTGAGCGACCATCATGACCACAATGACATTAGCCGAGACGGGCGAGCTTGCCGCCGCGATCCGCGCCGAGATCGCCAAGGCCGTTGTCGGGCAGGACGAGGTGACCGAACACCTGCTGATCGCCCTGATCGCGCAGGGCCACGTCCTGCTCGAAGGCCCGCCGGGGACCGCCAAGACCTTCCTCGCGCAGTGCTTTGCCGCCGCCACGGGCCTCGATTTCGGACGCATCCAGTTCACCCCCGACCTGCTGCCGGGCGACATCCTCGGCTCCAACCTGTTCAACTTCCAGACCAGCCAGTTCACGCTGACGCGCGGGCCGATCTTCTCCGAACTGCTGCTGGCTGACGAGATCAACCGCACGCCGCCCAAGACGCAGGCCGCCCTGCTGGAGGCGATGCAGGAACGGCGCGTGACGCTCGACGGCGAGACCCACACGCTGAGCCCCAACTTCACTGTCGTGGCAACGCAGAACCCGATCGAGAGCCAGGGCGTCTACCCGCTGCCCGAGGCGCAGCTCGACCGCTTCGCCTTCAAGCTGCTCGTCCCCTACCCCAGCGCCGAGGAAGAGGTCGCCATCGTCACCCGCTTCGGCGAGCGTACCGGGCCGCAGCGCCCCGCCGATTTCGGCATTGCGGCGGTCGCCGATCCGGCCAGGATCGCCGCCGCGCAGGCGGCAGTGAAGGGCGTGACGCTGGCACAGGAAGTGGTGAACTATGCCGTCGCGCTGGTCCGCGCCACGCGCGAAAATGCCGAGATCGCCAGCGGTGCCTCGCCGCGTGCCGCCGTGCTGCTGGCCAATGCCGCACGCGCCCGCGCCGCGCTGCAGGGGCGCGACTACGTGATCCCCGACGATGTGAAAGCGCTGGCGACCGCGACCTTGCGGCATCGCCTGCTGCTCTCCCCCGCTGCCGAGATCGAAGGGCGGCAGGTCGAGGAACTGGTCGCCGACCTGATCGAACAGACCGAGGCGCCGCGCTAAGGCGGGCAGGCAAGTCATGCGCGCGCCCCTCGTTCCCACCGCCCGGTTGCTGGCCCTGCTTGTGCTGCTGGCCGTGCTGGCGCTGCTGGTCGCCGCGACCGCGCCGGGCGCCTGGGTCGCCGCGCCCGCCGCCGGGGTGGCGCTGCTGGTGCTGATGCTGCTGGACTATCGCCTCGCGGGCGCGCTCAAGTCGCTCGATCTGACGGCCGATGCCGATGCCGAAGTCGGGCGGCCAGCCGCCATCAATGTCAGCGCCCATAGTGAGCGCGGCAGCGCGGCCCCCGCCCCGGAGGCGGCGCTGGGCTTCGATCCCCGGCTGGGCGAAGGCGGAACCCTCCAGTTCCCGCTCTCGCCGAGCCAGGCCGAAGGTCTGTTCACCGCCGCCGCCAACATCGTCCCGACCCGGCGCGGCACCGGCTCGCTCACCGGAATGTGGCTGCGCTGGAACGGCCCGCTGGGGCTGGCCGCGCGGCAGGCCTATCGCCCGCTCGACCTGCCCATCCGCGTCTGGCCCGACCTCTCGCCCGTGCGCTCTCCCGTCCTCCAGAACTTCCTGCGCGACGCGCAGTTCGGAATCGTCGCGCGGCGCATTCGCGGCGAGGGCACCCAGTTCGAGGCGCTGGCCGAATACCAGCCGGGCATGGACCGCCGCCGCATCGACTGGAAGGCGAGTGCGCGCCACACCGCGCTCTATGCCCGCGAGAACGAGGCCGAGCGTGACAACCAGATCGTCTTCGCGATGGATTGCGGACAGGCCATGTGCGAGCCGATTGAGGGGCTGCCGCGCCTCGATCGGGCCATCTCTGCCTCGCTTCTGGCCTCCTATGTCGCGCTTAAGGGCGGCGACAAGGTGGCGCTGTTCGGCTTTGCGGAGAAGCCGCTGCTGATGACGCCCTTTGCCGCCGATGCGCGCGCCTTCCACCGCCTGCAGGTCGCAGCCGCCGAGCTGGACTATTCGCCGCGTGAGCCCAATTTCACCCTCGCCCTCGCCACCCTGACCGCGAAATTGCGCCGCCGTTCGCTGATCGTGCTGTTTTCCGACTTCGCCGACCCGACCTCGGCTGAGCTGATGGTCGAGAGCGTCGAGCGGCTGGTGCGCCATCACCTGGTGATTTTCGTCACCATGGAGGACCGCGAGTTGCAGGGCCTGACCGAGCGCGCGCCGGACAACCTCACCGATATCGCGGTCGCGGTCAGCGCCGACGGGCTTGCCCGCCAGCGTGCCCTCGTCCTCCAGCGACTGCGGGCATTGGGCGTCAACGTGATCGAGGCCCCGCACGAGGCGATCGGCTATCGCCTGATCGACCTTTACCTGAAGACCAAGCAGGCCGAGGCGGTCGGCTGATGGCGCTCACCGATATCTTTCGCAAGGCGGAGGTGACCCCGCCCGCCGACATCGAGGCGGCAAGCTTGCGCTCCGACCGCTTCCGGCTCGAACGCGAGAGCGACTGGCGGCGGCTGGAAGAGGTCGTCACCGCACTGGAGAAGGGCCGCATGCGGCGCATCTCCGACGAGGATCTGGTGGAACTGCCGGTACTCTATCGCAAGACCGCCTCCAGCCTCGCGGTGGCGCGCGAGACCTCGCTGGATGCCGCGACGCTCGCCTATCTCGAATCGCTGGTCCGGCGCGCGTGGTTCCAGGTCTACGGGCCCCGCATCGGCTTTGTCGGTTGGCTGCGGCGCTTCTTCGGCGGCAGCTGGAGCGCGGCAGTGCGCGAAATCTGGCTCGACATCTGCATCGCGCTGGCGGTGATGGTCGCGGGCACCGTAATCGGCTGGCTGCTCGTGGCGAGCGACCCGGACTGGTATTACGCCCTCGTGCCAGAGGGGATGGGCGGTACGCGGACGCCGGGGGCGAGCCGCGAGGTGCTCGAACAATCGCTCGCCGGGACCGACAGCGGCGAGGGGCTGAGCGTGTTTGCCGCCTCGCTGTTTTCCAACAATGCCGGGGTGGCGATCATGGCCTTTGCGCTGGGTTTCGCCTTCGGCATCCCGACGCTATTGCTGCTGGTCTACAACATGGCGCTGCTGGGCGCGATGCTGTGGCTGTTTTCCGGCGCGGGGCTGACCGGCGAGTTCCTCGCCTGGCTGAGCGTCCATGGCACGACCGAGCTGTTCGCGATCCTGCTGGCGGGCGCAGCGGGCCTGCATGTCGGGCGTTCCATGGCTTTCCCCGGTGACGAGGCGATCCTCGCCGCCGCCTCGCGCAGCGGCAAGCGCGCCGCCGTGGTGATGGCGGGCGTGGTGCTGATGCTGGTGGTGGCCGGGCTGCTCGAAGGGTTCGCGCGGCAATTGCTCGGCGATGCGATCAGCCGCGCCTCGGTCGGGATCGCCATGCTGGCCTTCTGGCTGGTCTATTTCATCCTCGTCCCCGCGCCTGAGGGAGAGGGGCGATGAAATTCCCCAAGCTCCCCGTTTTACCGCGCAGGTCGCTGGAATCGCCCTATCGCGAGCTGGTCACGCCAGAGGGGCTGTCGCTGCCCGTCATCCTCGCCAGCCGCGGCGCGCGGGCGGGCGCGCTGATTCTCGATTTCGTGTTCATCACGCTGTTCCTGTTCGCCTTCATGATCGGGATGAGCGCGCTCGGCATGGGGCTGTTCGACAATGTCGATTATAGCCGCATGGGCCCGCTGTTCGAGTTCCTGATCGTCATCATCATCCTGGTGCTGTTCCTCGGGCGCTACGGCTATTTCCTGTTCTTCGAACTGGGCCCGCGCGGCGCAACGCCGGGCAAGCGCCTCCTCGGCATTCGCGTCGCCGCGCGCCCCGCCTCGGGCGAGGGACCCGCACGGCTGACCGCAGAGGCGGTGCTCGCGCGCAATCTGGTGCGCGATATCGAGATCTTCCTGCCATTGGGCCTGATGGCGGGGATGAGCGCGGGGCTGGGCATTTCCGGCTGGGCCGCGACGATCTGGCTGACCATCTTCCTGCTGTTCCCCTTCTTCAACCGCGACCGGCTGCGCGCGGGCGACCTGATCGCGGGTACCTGGGTGGTCGAGGCGCCGCGCACCAAGCTGGCCGATGCCATGTCGGTCAACATGTCCGCCGCCCCGGACCAGCGCGACACCTACCGCTTTGGCGAGGCGGAGCTGGACATCTATGGCGAGCACGAATTGCAGGTCCTCGAACAGGTGCTGCGACAGGACCGGCCCGAGGCGCTGGTCGAGGTGGCCGGCGCGATCGCGCGCAAGATCGGCTGGGACCCGGGCAAGGGTGCCGAGCGCGAATTCCTCGAAGCCTTCTACGCCGCCTTGCGCGCGCATCTGGAGCGCGGCATGCGCTTCGGCAAACGCAAGAAGGACAAATTCTCGTGAGCAGCCGTTCGTGAGGGTTCAGGCATGATCCTGCGCCCCGCCAAACCGGAAGATGCCGAGGCCCTGGCCGCGCTGGGGCGGCACAGCTTCTGCGCGGCGTTCGAACACCTCTACCGGCGCGAGGACCTCGATCCGTTTCTCGAACAGGTCTATTCGACCGGCGCGGTTGCGGGGGAGATCGCCGATCCGGGGATCGTCCACCGCCTCGCCGCCGACACCATGGACGGCCCGCTGACCGGCTATTGCAAGCTGCGTTATCCCAGCTGGTACGCCAAGGATTGCGACGCGCAGAATCCCATCTCGCTCGGCCAGCTCTATACCGACCCTGACCGCACCGGCGAGGGGATCGGCGCGGCGCTGATGGACTGGGCCATCGCCGAGGCCCGCCAGCGCGGCCACGACGCCATCCAGCTATCGGTCTGGAGCGAGAATGACGGCGCGCAGAAATTCTACCGCCGGTATGGCTTCGAACATGTATGCGACACCGAGTTTTGGGTGGGGCAGCACTGCGACCACGAATATTTGTGGCAGCTGAAGCTCTGAGGCTGTTTTTGACATTCGGATGATGGGGTGCCGAAAATGGTGGATTTTAGCGACCCGGCGCGCAGCGACCTTGTTGGGTCGTGAGCACCGGAAGCGCGAAAAGCTGCCATTTGCAGGCCCCCAGGGCCGAATGTCGAGACAGCCTCAATCCTCGCCGCGATGGCGGCGGAACATCTCGCGCGTCATCTCCTGCGCCGCATAGAGATCGCCGCCCTCGATCTGCAGCCGCATGCGGTCAAGGTCGTGTTCGCGATAGGCAGCCTCGGCCTTCGCCTGCTCTTCCTCGCTCAGGCCGACCTTTTCCAGCGCCATGCGCGCCATGGCGATGCCCGATTCGAACACTTCGCGCACGACATATTCCGCCGCGCTGCGCGCCAGCCGCATGACCCCACGCCGGTCAAAGACCCGGACATAAATCGCCGCCTGCGGGAAGGCCCCGGCCACCGCCTCGACCAGTTCGGGATCGATCTGGTCGCCATCGGGGCAGAACATGATCAGCTGCGCCTCGGCGGCCCCGGCCTGACGGAGCATGTCGAGCCTTGTGCCGTCGCCGAAATAGACCTTGGCCCCGAATTCCTCGGACAGGTCGATCTGGTCCATCTTGCTGTCGATGACGGTGACCGCCAGCCCGCCATGGGCGAGCATCTGCGCCACGCTCTGGCCGAACCGGCCATAGCCGACCACCACCGCATTGGCGCCTTCCTGGCGCGGCCCCTCGCGGGTCCGGCCATCGTCCTTGTCCGCCGCCTTTTTGCGGAACCGGCGCGTCGCCAGCATCAGGAACGGCGTGGCCGCCATCGACAGGGTGACGATGGCGCCGAACACACTGGCCGCGCTATCCTCGATCAGCATCGCATTTTGCGCCTGTGTATAGAGGACGAAGGCGAACTCGCCGCCCTGGCTCAGCAGCAGGCCGAGCGCCAGCGCGCTGCGCCATGCCATCTTCATCAGCAGGCCCAGCCCCATGATGATCGATGTCTTCACCGCGATCAGCAGCATGGCGAAGCCGATCACGAAGAACGGCCGCTCGGCAATCGCCGACAGGTCGAGCAACATGCCCACCGCGACGAAGAACTGGCCCAGCAGGATCGAGCGGAACGGCTCGATATCGGCCTCCAGCTCGTGGCGGTAACGGGTATCGGCCAGCATCACGCCCGCAACGAAGGCACCCAGCGCGGTCGACAGGCCCAGCGCCTCCATCACCGCCGCACTGGCAATGACGGTGAACAAGGCGGCAATGACGAACATCTCGCGCTCGCCCAGCCGCCCGATCAGGCGGAACAGCGGGCGGATCAGGAACCGGCCCGCAACGATCAGCCCGGCCACGGCGGCAATGCTGGTCAGCGCCAGCATCCAGCCCGCCGGTCCCTCGGCATCGGCGGGGTTGCGGCTCAGCGCCGAGACGATGGTGATGAGCGGAATGATCGACAGGTCCTGAAACAGCAGGATGGCAAAGGCCCGCTCGCCGAACGGGGTCCGCAGGCGCCCGGCCGATTGCAGCATCGGCAACACCTGCGCGGTCGAGGACAGGCCGAGCGGCAGACCGATGGCGAGCGCCGCCTCCATCGTGAAGCCGGTCAGCGCGAGGATCGTCGCGGTCACCGCCAGCCCGCAGGCCGCCACCTGCGCGAAACCGAGGCCGAAGATTTCGTGCTTCATCCGCCACAGCCGCGAGGGGCTCAGCTCGAGCCCGACCACGAACAGCAGGAAGACGATGCCCAGCTCGGCAATCTCGACCATCGCATCGGCGCCGCCGACCAGACCGAGCACTTGCGGGCCGATCACCGCGCCCGAGATCAGATAGCCCAGCGTCGCCCCCAGCCCGAGCCGCCGGAACAGCAGCACGAAGCCGAGCGCGAAGGCCAGCATGACGAAACCGTCGCGCAACATCAGCCCTGCGGCATGGTCTTCCACTCACAAAACTCCAGCAGCTTCAACGATCACCTGACGCGTTCCTGCATTCAGATGATGATGGCGCGAAAATGGTGACAGGTCGTGAGCAACGGAAGCGCGGACTGTCGTCATTTGCAGCCCGTCAGGGCTGAATGCTCACTAAAGCCACTTCCATTTCCAGAACAGGGCAATCTGCATCGCCATTATCAGACCACACAGGACCACAACGATCCAGAATGCATCGCCATCGTCCACCCCCGGCATGCCGCCGACATTGATGCCGAGCAGGCCGGTCAGGAACCCCAGCGGCAGGAAGATCGCGGCGACAATGGTGAGCATGTAATTGGTCCGTTCCGACCGCGCGAGGGCCCGGGCGCGCAGATCGTCCTGCAGCATGAGCGCGCTTTCCTTGGAGATGTTGATGTCTTCCAGATAGCGGCGCAGCCGGTCGATCGAATCGGCAATCTCGCGCCGGTCATCAGCCTCAAACCATGCCGGTGCCTCGCTCGCCACTGCCTCCAGCGCCTCGTGCTGCGGGGCCATGTGCCGTTGCAGGGCGAGCGAATTGCGCCGGATAATGGCAATCTTGTCGAGCAGCTGCCCGACATCGCTGTTCGCTCCGTCCTTCTCCATCGCATCGATCGCTTCATTCATGTCGACAATCGCGATGCTCATGCGGCTGACGACGGCTTCGATCAGCTGGGTGACGACCTGCCCCGAATCCTTCGGCCCCCGGCCCGCATCCAGCGCGGCCAGCACGTCGCGCGGGCTCTGCAACCGGCGACGGCGAAAGGTGAAGATGCGCGCGCCATCGCTCCAGATCTGGAAGGCGATCATGTCCTCGGGGTGGGCGCCGGGGTTGAAATTGATCCCGCGCAGATTGGCGACCAGCGTATCGTCTTCGCGAAAGGCGCGCGGGCGCTTGTCATTGCCGATCAGGAATTCCGCCGTTGGTTCCGGGATGCCGAGCCCCTCGAGCCAGTCCTGCACGCCATCGACCGTGCGGCACAGATGCAGCCACAGCACCTCGCCCGGCGCGCCGGGCGTCCAGCTCTTCGCCTCCGCCCAGTCGATCCGCCGCGCGCCGCCCCTGCCGTCGAGCACACGCCCGAACAGTAGCGGGCCGTCGAGCCTGGTTTCATCAGTGTGCTGCGCTGCTTCGTGCATTGGTTTCCTACGCGCGCTGGCGGCCCCACGATGGCCGGGATGGTGATGATCCTCGCATTATTGCAACACAATGGCCATATGGCGGGCGAACCGGGCCTGTTTGCGGGCCGTTTTTTCTGGCACAAAGCCAATCACTGGGACCCTGTTCCATGTGTTCCATTCTGTAGGATTTTGGCGAGGTAACATGAACGCCATTCGCCCCTGGCGCACGATTGAGCGCCGCCCCTCGCGCCAGATCATGGTCGGTAGTGTGCCCGTCGGCGGCGATGCGCCGATCAGCGTGCAGACGATGACCAACACCCCGACCGAGGATGTTGGCGCCACCATCGACCAGATTCGCCGCTGCGAGGATGCGGGCGCGGACATCATCCGCGTCTCCTGCCCGACCGCCGAATCGACCGAAAACTTCGACCGGATCACCCGCGCGGCGAACGTCCCCATCGTGGCCGACATCCACTTCCACTACAAACGCGCGCTTGAGGCGGCTGACAAGGGCGCGGCCTGCCTGCGGATCAATCCGGGCAATATCGGCTCATCCGAACGCGTGGCCGAGGTCGTGCGCGCGGCCAAGGCCAATGGCTGCGCGATCCGCATCGGCGTGAATGCGGGCAGCCTGGAGAAGGACCTGCTTGAAAAGTACGGCGAGCCCTGCCCCGAGGCGCTGGTGGAAAGCGCGCTCGACCATATCAAGCTGCTGCAGGACCACGATTTTCACGAATACAAGGTCGCGGTGAAGGCCAGCGACGTGTTCCTCGCGGTGGCCGCCTATCAGGCGCTGGCCGAGACGGTCGATTGCCCGCTGCATCTGGGCATTACCGAGGCGGGCGGCCTGATCCTCCACTACGAGTCGCCCAACGTCCTGATCAAGGACCTGACCCTCCTGACCAAGGTCAAGGGGGCCAAGGTCACCGCAGCCCCCGTCGGGGGCCCCGGGATCCA
>CAYOSE010000008.1:0-49656 GCA_964406535.1 uncultured Sphingomonadaceae bacterium | reverse complement strand
CTGGTGGTTCCGCCGCCGGCCCCGCCCGCGCCGCCGCCGCCGCCCTCGCAGGCCCGTGGTGCATCGCCCGACAACCAGCGTCGTTGGGCAGCGCGCATCCAGGAAAACTACCCGAGCCGCGCCGTGCGTAGCGAAACCGAAGGCAATGTCGGCGTTCGCGTTACAATCGGAACGAACGGGCGCGTTTCCGCGTGCACGGTCACCTCTTCCAGCGGCTCGAGCATCCTGGACGAAGCGGCTTGTGACGGCATGGAGCGCTATGCTCGGTTCAACCCCGCCCTCGACGCGGCAGGCAACCCGACCACTGGCTCCTACGCGACGACCATCGTCTATCAATTGAACTGATTTCCCCCTTTACCCCATTAAGCAGAGGATTTTCTCATGGTTATTGACATTCTGGCCGCAGCCGGCGGCGAAGCCCCGGCCTCGCAGTTCGGCTTCATGGAAGCGATGGAACAGGGCGGCCCCGTCGCCTGGACCATCCTTGCCGTTCTGGTGATCCAGTCGGTTGGCTCGTTCTACGTGCTGTTCACCAAGTACTTCGAGCAGAACAAGGTGATGAAGCAGTATTCCTCGGGCCGCGCCGCCTTCTGGCGTGCCGGTTCGCTGAAGGAAGGCGCTGCCAAGTTCGAGAAGAACAGCGCCTGGCGCCAGCTCGTCGACGACGCCCTGGGTGCCGACGAACAGCATGGCAAGATGTCCAACAACCTCGAAGCCCATGACTGGCTGCACGGCACGCTGGCCCGCTCCGAGTCGCAGATCAACTCCAAGCTTGCGAGCGGCCTGCCGTTCCTGGCGACGACCGGTGCGACCGCGCCCTTCGTCGGCCTGCTCGGTACGGTTATCGGTATCTACCGCGCGCTGATCAACATCGGCATCGCCGGTTCGGCCTCGATCGACAAGGTCGCCGGTCCGGTGGGTGAGGCACTCATTATGACCGCCATCGGTCTGCTGGTCGCCGTGCCTGCGGTGTTCGCCTACAACTTCCTGCAGAGCCGCAACAAGAAGATCTCGGCGATGCTGTCGGGCTTCTCGACCGACCTGCTGGCGAACATCAGCTCGAACGGTGCGGTGAAGCCGGCCGTGACGGCTGCACCGGCTGCCAAGCCCGCCGCCAAGCCGGCCCCGGCCACGGCCGCTCCGGTTCGCAAGTAATCACTGCGAGGTGGGCCGCTGCCATCCGGGTGGCGGCCCCTCCTTACAGAATTGAATTCGAGATAGGACAGGCACAATGGCCATAGCAACGGGTGGAGACGGCGGCGATACGCCGATGTCAGACATCAATACCACGCCGCTGGTGGACGTCATGCTGGTGCTGCTGATCATCTTCCTGATCGCCGTTCCAGTCGCGATCCAGACGGTCGAGGAACTGAAGATCCCGATCATCGTCGCCACGGAATCTGACGACAAGGTGGAGAACCTGCTGATCACCGTGACCACCACGGACGAAGCAGGCATGACGCCCAGCACGGTCAACACCGCCTATACCGGTGCGACCCGCAGCGGCGATTGCCGGGTCTTCATCAACAACACCACGCTGGTCGATTCGGGTGAGCTCTACGATCGCTCGTTCGAACGTCTCGACGCCATCGTGCAGCGCGCGGGCGGCCCCGAGGCGATGATGCAGAACCCCGAGCTGATCCCGCAGGTGCATATCCGCGCGGACGTCAACGCACCGTGGCGCTGTGTTGCGGGCACGATCTACAACGTGCAGGCGGCTGGTTACCCGACCGTCGGCTTCATCTCCAACCCGGTCGACCCGAGCTAAGCAGCTCGCCTAACCGACCGGGTCACGACAGACACTAGGAGACCACAAAATGGCAATGTCAGGCGGCAAGGACGATGGCGAGCCGATGATGGAAATGAACACGACGCCGTTGATCGACGTCATGCTCGTGCTCCTCATCATGTTCATCATCACCATTCCGGTGGCCACGCACGCCATCAACATCGACCTGCCGGCACCCAGCGACGATCCGACGCCGCCGGACATGGTCGATCCGATCAAGAACAAGATCGTGCTCACCCCGCAGGACCAGATCCTGTGGAACGGCGAACCGATCAACCAGGGCGAACTGGTTCGCAACCTGCAGGAATCGCTGACCTTCGACGTCGAGCCGGAACTGCAGTTCGAGCCGGAAGCCCAAGCCAGCTACGAGATTTCGGCCCGCGTGCTGAACATCATCAAGGGTAGCGGCGTGACCAAGTTCGGCTTCGTCGGCAACGAAAAGTACCGCGCCTTCGGCAAGGACTGAGGTTACCGACAACCCAACGCCTGAAGGGCGGGAGCGAGGCTCCCGCCCTTTTTGTTTGTGCAGTCCGCATCCTGACGACGCCCGGCGCTGTGCCACGGCGCAAGGGCTGTCGCCCAAGGCCGCAGACAAGGGCCATGGGATTGACAGCCCAACCCATGTGTGATGTTATTTTGTATCATCTAGTGGTGAAATGCGGAGGATGTCCAATGGCCGTTTTTTCTTATCGCTCGCCCAATGCCTTTCGACCTGTCGATGAGCCGCTGAGCACAATCAACATAACACCGCTGATCGATGTCATGCTGGTGCTGCTCATCATGCTGATCCTGACCATCCCGCTCGCGACCCACCAGATCGAGATCGACCTGCCCGGCCCGCCCGCGCCCGACAGCGCCGCGCCAACATACGACACAGTGGCACTGGCGGTTCAGGAAGACGGCGCGATCCTGTGGAATGGAGAACCCGTCTCCCGTCAGCAGCTCGATACGCGACTCGCCGCGGCGGCGGCCTTGCCGGAAATGCCTCTGATTCGCTTCGAGCCCGACGCCAATGCCAGCTATGATGACAGTGTGCGGGTCATCAACGCCATCGCCGACGCCCAGCTCGACAAGTTCGCGTTCTCGGGCAACCACAAATATCGCGAGTTCGGCAGCGACTAGTCCGCGTCGGCATCGGGCATCCCATCCGCGCGCATCGCCGCCGCCGCCAGGCTCTCCGCCTCCAGCAGCAATTCGTCGTCGGCCATGCCTTGCGGCAAGGCCTCGCGCCCGATCATCACCAGCACTGGCACGGCCAGCGGGCTGACCCGCTCCAGCGTCACATGCTCAAGGCGGCCCGCTGCATTGTCGAGCAGGTCGGCGAGCCGACCCAGATCGGTCAGCCTGGTACGGGCATCGGCCCAGGCCGCCTCGATCAGCAGGTGATCGGGCTCATGCTTCCGCAGCACGTCGTAGATCAGGTCGGTCGAGAAAGTGACCTGCCGCCCGCTCTTGCGCCCGTATTTTCCTTGGCCGGGCTGCTGGCGCTCGACCAGCCCGCCGATCACCGCCACCTCGCGAAAGGCCCGGCGCAGCAGATGCGAGCCGGTCACCCACTCGAAGAATTCGTCGGTCAGGATATCGGGCGAGAGTAACGGCGCCGGGTCGGTCACCGGCTTCAGCCCCCAGACGCCGAGCGAATAGTCATTGGCGACGAAGCCGCCAGGCATCAGACCAAGGGCCTCCATCCGCTGGGTGATGAGCATGCCGAGCGACTGGTTCGCGTTCCACCCGGTGAAAGTGTAGTAGACCGAGTAGTGGCGGCCCGAATGCGGGAAGCTCTCGACCAGCAGCTGCTCGGGCCCCGGCAGTTTCGAGCGCCAGTCCTGCATCTCCAGCCATTCGCGTACGTCATCGGGAAAGCGTGCCCAGCCCGCGCGGTCTACCAGCAGTTCGCGCACGCGGCCCGCCAGATGCGTGGTCAGCGGCAGGCGCAGCCCGCCATAGCTGGGAATCATCGCTGCCCTGGTGCTGGCCCGCACGACCAGCTCCATGTCGCGCAGCTGCTCGACCTCGAGCGTTTGCCCGGCAAAGCGGAACGTGTCGCCGGGGCGCAAGCTCGCGGCAAAGCGTTCCTCCACCCGCCCGAGCGAACGGCCATTCCTGAAGCGCACGTCGAGCATCTCGGCATCGACGATGATCCCGGCATTGATCCGGTGGCGGTGGGCCTGTTCGGGATGGGTGAGGCGCCAAACGGACGCGCCATCATCGCCGGCATTGCGGGTGATCCGCCGAAACCGGTCATAGGCCTCCAGCGCGTAGCCGCCAGTGGCGACGAAGTTCAGCACCCGGCGCCACTTCTCTTCGTCGAGCCATGAATAGGCCCAGCACGAGCGCACTTCGCGCAGCAATTCAGCCTCGCCGAACGGCGCCGCGCAGGCGCAGGCCATGACATGCTGGGCGAGTACGTCGAGCCCGCCGGGGCGGAAGTCCTCGCCATCGCGCTGGCCCTCATCGACCGCCTGCTTGGCGGCTGTCGCTTCGAGAAATTCGAAACGGTTTCCGGGGACGAGCAGCGCACGGCTGGGCTGGTCGAGCCGGTGGTTGGCGCGGCCGATTCGCTGCAACAGGCGGCTGGAGCCCTTGGGCGCGCCCATCTGCACGACGAGGTCGATGTCCCCCCAGTCGACGCCGAGGTCGAGGCTGGCGGTGCACACCAGCGCGCGCAACTCCCCGCGCGCCATCGCACCCTCCACCTTGCGCCGCGCCTCTTTCGACAGCGAACCGTGATGAATGCCGATGGGCAGCGTGTCCTCATTCGCGTCCCACAGCTGCTCGAAGATATATTCGGCGAGGAAGCGCGTATTGGCGAAGACGAGCGTGGTCTTGTGCTGCCGGATTTCTTCGTAGAGCTGCGGGATTGCCCAGGTCGCGGCATGCCCGCCCCAGGGGACACGCGCCTCTTCGGGAAGAAGGATTTCGACCTCGGGTTCGGCGCCCTGCTCGCCGTCGACCAGCGCGACGGAGTCAATGTCACCCCATGGCGCGAGCCACGCGCGGAACCCTTCCGGATCGGCGAGGGTGGCAGACAGGCCGACGCGCTGAAGTTGCGGCGCGATCGCCTGCAGCCGGGTCAACGCGAGCGCGAGCAGGTCGCCGCGCTTCTGGGTGGCGAAAGCATGGATCTCATCGATCACCACGCGCCTCAGCCCGGCGAACAGCTCCAGCGAATCGGGAAAGCTGAGCAGGAGCGAGAGGCTTTCGGGTGTGGTCAGCAGCACGTTGGGCGGGCGGCTGCGCTGGCGGCGCTTGCGGTCGGACGGCGTGTCGCCGCTGCGGGTCTCGATGCGGATGTCGAGCCCCATCTCCTCGACCGGCGCGATCAGATTGCGCTGCACGTCATGCGCCAGCGCCTTCAATGGCGAGACGTAAAGCGTGTGCAAGCCCTCGGGCGGCTTGCCGCCCCCGATACGCGACGGGCAGAAGTCGGCCAAAGTCGGCAGGAAACCCGCCAACGTCTTACCCGCGCCGGTGTCGGCGACCAGCAGCCCGTGCCGCCCACTATCAGCGACACGGAGCATTCCAGCCTGATGGTCGCGCACGCGCCAACCACGGCCAACGAACCAGTCGGCGATTTCAGGCGGGATGCGTGGCTCGGTCACATGCCCATGATGGGCATTGCGACGATCCGTGGAAAGAGCGTGTGCCTTCTGGCAGCCTTACTCTTCAAGCCCCGTTAACTCGGCCAGGCGCGCTCGCTCCTGCGCCGACAGGTCTTCGACGCTGCGCGGTGCGGGCAGGTCAGCGGTTGCGGCCTGCATCTGTGCCTGCATGTCGGATACGCTGGCCATAATGGTCGGCATGCCCTCCATCATGGCCCCTGCAAGTCGCGGATCGGCCGACATGGTAAAGCTCTTGCGGGCATAGGCTGCACCGCTCTGCGTGGAGAAAAAGGCATCGATATCGGCCAGCTCGTCCATGTCAAAATAGATCGCGTAAAGCTCGGACATGGCCGATTTCACCGTCGGCTCCATCGCGACCATAATTTCGCCCATGACGCGCGGCATCACCTCAGCTTCCAGTCGCTTGCGTTCCTGCCATGCCGGGTCGAGCAATGTGACAGCCTCTCGCGCAGCATCATCTTCGATATCGAGCTCCCAAACCTGAGCGCCCAGCAGCTTCGCCAGCTCAATCTTGGGTTGATCGAATTCGCCGTCCATCATCGGGCCCAGCATCCCGTCGAACATCGCCCCCATCATCTCTTCCATCGTGCCGGGCAGGATGATCTTGTCGACAACCGCGGTCGCGGCGGGGAGGCGCGCTTGCTGCTCGGCCGTCAGCGGGTCGGACGGGAACATCTCGCCGAGCGTCGCCATGACCTGCGCCATTTCGTCCTCGCTCATCTCCCCGTCCGCCTGCGCGAAGGAAGGAGCGGGGAGCGACACCGCCGCAAGCGGCGCTGCCAAAAGTGCAAGCGCCTTCAGCATTCTCGACATGATCAATGCCCCGCCTGCGGCCCGCGTTCGAGGCCCGACAGCGCCAGCTGCTCGTCGATCTGCGCCATCAGCCGGGCAAGGCCTTCCTCGGTCTCGCTCTCGGCGCGGGCGACCAGCACGTCCTGCGTGTTGGAGGCGCGCAGCAGCCACCAGCCGTCCTCGCTGGTCACGCGCACGCCATCGGTCGAATTGACCTCGGCGGTGCTGTTCTCCAGCCGCGCCTTGACCTCGTCGATGGCAGCAAATTTGCGGCTCTCGTCGACCTGGAAGCGCATTTCCGGCGTGTTGAGCATAGCGGGCATATCGCCGCGCAGCTGCGTCACCGACTTGCCCAGCCGCGCGGCGGCAGCGATCAGCCGGATGCCCGCATAGAGCGCGTCGTCAAACCCGTAATAGGTGTCGGCAAAGAAGACGTGGCCGCTCATTTCACCGGCCAGCGGCGACTTTGTTTCCTTCATTTTGGATTTGATCAGCGAGTGACCGGTCTTCCACATCAGCGGCTCGCCGCCATTGGCGGCCACGTTGTCGAACAGTGCGCGGCTGGCCTTCACATCGGCAATGATCGTCGCGCCCGGGCGGGTCTTGAGCAGGTCCTCGGCATAGATCATCAGCAGCTGGTCGCCCCAGATGATGCGCCCTTCGCCGTCGATCGCGCCGATCCGGTCGCCGTCGCCGTCAAAAGCCACTCCGAAATCGAGGTTCTTCTCCGCGACGAGCGCGCGGAGATCGACCAGATTTTCCTCAACCGTGGGGTCAGGATGATGGTTAGGAAAATTCCCGTCGACTTCAGTATAGAGGACATGATGCTCGCCCGGCAGGCGCGCGACGAGCTTTTCGAGCGCGGGGCCAGCGGCACCGTTGCCCGCGTCCCAGCCGACCCGCAGCCTGGCCAGCGCCTCGGGGTCGATCCCGTCGAGCGCCTCCAGCATCCGGTCGATATAGGCGTCCATGACCTCGAGGCTCTCGACCGTGCCGGAACCGTCGAGCCAGTCGCCCGCCCGTGCCAGCGCACCCAGTTCCTGGATGTCGGCCCCGAAGAAGGGGCGGCCCCGGAATACCATCTTGAAGCCATTGTAATTGGCGGGATTGTGGCTGCCAGTTATCTGAATGCCGCCATCCACCTCGTCGGCTGACGCCTCCGCGTAATAGAGCATCGGCGTCGCGCCCATGCCGATCCGGCGCACGTTGCAGCCCGACGAGGTCAGCCCTTCGATCAGCGCATGTTCGAGCATGGGGGAGCTGACGCGCCCGTCATAGCCGACCGCCACGAGCGGCGCCGGACCATCCTCGCCGATCGCGCGGCGCAACAGGGTCGCGAAACCGCGCCCGATCGCGCGGGCGTCGTCCGCCCCCAGAGTCTCGCCGATAATGCCGCGAATGTCGTATTCGCGCAGGACGGTGGAGTGGAATTCGTAGCTCATCATTACTCCTGATCTTGATTGCGGGGACCGGACAGTCCGCCGGGCAATTCCTCCAGCAGCAGATCGCGCGCGGCATTGGCCTCATGCACCTGCTCGTTGCTGCCACCGCGATCCGGGTGAACCATGGCGATCAGCCGCTTATGGGCGGTAATTATGTCGTCCCTGTTAGCCTTCGCTTCTACCCCCAATAAACGACGGGCGCGGAAAAGCGCCTGTTCACGGGTAGATATCCGTTTTTGCCATGGCCAGCGACCGGTTATCATCCGGTATAAAAGCACGACGAGTAGGCCGAAAAAGACCAGCCGCCCGAACATTTCAGGCGACCTTTGACCGGGCAGCCGTTGCTCTGGCTGTGAGCGGCGCGGCGCTGGCATGGGCGGGCATGGGCAGGTTCAGGTTGGCGACCAGTCGGCGCAATTCCTGCCGCGCGACCAGATGGCTGGTGCCCAGCTCGCCCAGATGGCCCTTGTCGAGCAGCGTCAGGCCAGAGGGGAACAGTTCGCGATAGATCACGCGTTCGGACAGCCCGCTTGAGACGCGAAAGCCCACGCGCTTGCTCATTTCGGTCAGCGCCTGGTCGAGCCGCCGCTGGTTGCGCGCATCGGTGTGGCCGGTGCGGTTACGGACCACGACCCAGTCCATCTCGCGCCGCTGGCTCTCGATCGTGGCGCGGCTGCGCTTGAGCCGCGCCTCCCAGATCAGCTCAGCGTAGAAGCTGAGCTTGCGGATCTTGAAGCTCTCCGCATCGACCTGCCCAATCAGGTCGAAATCAACGAAGCTGTCATTGAGCGGGGTGACCAGCGTATCGGCTTGCGTCGCGACGTGGCGCGCCAAAGGATCGTCACGGCCCGGCGTGTCGAAGACGAGGAAATCGACGCCCTCGCCCAGCTGCTCGGCCAGCGCGTCGAGCTCGGCGATATCGTCACCGGCATAGACCTCGCAGTTCGCGCTGGGCAGCTCGATTCCGCGGCGCGTACAGGTCTCCTCGCGATTCTCGAAGTAGCGGTGCATGGTGCGCTGGCGCGTATCGAGGTCGATCGCCGCCACTTTTGCGCCCTGATAGGCTAGCGCAACCGCGACATGGACGGCGGTGGTGGACTTGCCCGTCCCGCCCTTTTCATTGGCGAAGACGATGCGCTGCGGGCCGTTGGAGGGCTGGTGGGTGGTCACTTGGGCGCTCGGGCTTTCTCGTACAATCTTGCCCGGAGGCAATCCGGGGCTTTTGCTGAATCCGGCAGCGGTCTAGGGCTGCCCACATCTTCTATCGGAGGGGCCCGCCCATGCAAACCGTCACCACGCTGGAAAGCCTGCGACAGGCTGTGGAAAGCTTGCGTCAGTCTGGCCGGGTCGCCCTCGTGCCGACCATGGGCGCGCTGCATGACGGGCATCTGACGCTGGTGCGCGAGGCCGGGAAACACGCCGATGCGGTGGTCGTCTCGATCTTCGTCAATCCCAACCAGTTCGGGCCGAACGAGGATCTCGATGCCTATCCCCGCCAGCTGGAGGCCGATTCGCGCGCGCTGGAGGCAGAAGGTGTCGCGCTGCTGTGGGCGCCCACGGTCGAGGCCATGTATCCGGCAGGATTTGCCAGCTCGATCAGCGTCTCGGGCGTGAGCGAGGGGCTGTGCGGGGCCGCGCGGCCCGGCCATTTCGATGGCGTGGCGACGGTGGTGTGCAAGCTGTTCAACCAGGTCATGCCCGACGTCGCGCTGTTTGGCGAGAAGGACTGGCAACAGCTCGCGGTGATCCGCCGCATGGCGCGCGACCTCGACCTGACCCGGCCCTGTGCCGATGCGATCCTCGGCGTGCCCACGGTGCGCGAGGCGGACGGGCTGGCGATGTCGAGCCGCAACGCCTATCTCTCGGCTGAGCACCGCGCCGCCGCGGCCACGCTGCCGCGCGAGATGCACGCCGCCATTGCGGCAATCGAGGGTGGCAGCGCCGTCGCACCCACGCTGGCGGCGCTGGAGGCGCATCTGCTGCAGGCTGGTTTTGCCAGCGTCGACTATGTGGAGCTGACCGATGCAGCGAGCCTCGCGCCGCTGGAGGCACTTGGTGATGCGCCCGCGCGGCTGCTGGTCGCGGCCCGGATCGGGAAGACACGGCTGATCGACAATATGGCGGTGGGCGCCGAGGCTGTGCAGCGATAGCGCGAAGACCGCGCTCAAGCAGCGGTAGCGGTGGTAGCGGTGGTGCGGTAGCGTCAACGGACATCAGTGAACGGAGGGTTGGAGCGGGTAGCGGGAATCGAACCCGCATAGCCAGCTTGGAAGGCTGGAGCTTTACCACTAAGCTATACCCGCCCGCTCCGATGCCAATGACCTGTCAGGACATGCCGTTGGCGCAGGCAGCGCGATTGCCACCGCGCACCCGCCTTCGTCAAGCGCCCTTGGGCCTCACATTGATCGAGTGGCCGGTCAGGCGGCAGGCCCTTCCGGCGGCGCAATCTCCACCTCGACCCGGCGATTCTGCCGCCGACCCGGCTCGTTGGCCGAACCGTCGGGCAGGGCATTAGGCGCAATCGGGTTCTGCTCACCAAAGGCAATGACCTCGATCCGCGCATCGTTGATGCCGCGCTCGACCAGCCAGGCGGCAACTGTCTCGGCCCGCGCCCGGGAAACGCGCATGTTCGCCTGGTCGTTGCCGCCGCTGTCGCTGTGACCGCGCAGGATGATCGGCCAGCCTTCGCTGATCGCTTCGGAGGCCAGCACACCCTCCAGCGCGGTCTCGGCCGCAGGCGTAAGGTCGGAGCCGCCCTCGGAGAAGGGGATCGTGCCGGCGTAGGGCGCGACCGGAATGGCCACTTCCTCGACCGGGGCAACCTCCTGGCGAATGATCGAGGCGCCTTGCGTCTCGCTCGGCGTCGGTTCGGGCACGCTCGGCACTTCGGCCGGGGCAGGCAATACGGGCGCTTCGCTGGGCGCAGGTTCGGGGTCATTGCCCTCTTCGCGCAGCTGGCAACCGCCGAGTGTCAGTGCGAACCCGACGAGTATCAGGCTGGCCTGCGTCGCGCTGGTTCGTGAAAGTTTCATCTTGGTCTCCAGATCATGAGGCTTGCGCCTTCTTGGCCGTCTTGGCGGCTTTCTTCGCGGCCACCTCCTCGGCGCTTTTCTGCCGTGGCGGCGAGTAGGTGACAATCGTGTCCCCGGCGTGCGGTTCAGGGGCGGAGGCATGGGTAAAGAACAGCATGCGCCCGCTCGGCCGGACCAGCAGCAGCATGTTGGCGGCATCGGGCAGCCGCTCACGCGCATCCTCCGCGTCGAACTGTTCGGACAGCTTGGTCTTGCGGAACACCCAGCCCTGCGCCTGCCGTTCCTGCACGTCGTCGACGCCGAAGCCGCTGGTGAACAGCGCCCGGCCGCGCAGCGAATCGGGGATCTTGCGGTGATCGTCCTCTTCGACGTTCTCGCCCAGCTGGTAGACCGAATCGGTGCCGACCTCATGCGCGAATTCGGAACAGACCAGCGCGTTATAGGCCTCGTTATCGGTCGCCGCGATCAACACCTGATAGGGCGTGAGGTCGAGATTGTGCTCAGTCGCCTCGTTGAGGATCTCGCCATGATAGGTCGGGATACCGACCCCGCGCGCCGGCTTGAGCCTGCTCCAGCTCGAATCGACCAGCATGATCGGCGTTTCGAGCTCCTGCATCTTGGTCGCCAGTGCGATGGTCCAGGGGGTCGCCCCAACGATCAGCAGGCCCGGGCGCGTCTCGCCCTTCACCTTGAGCCAGCGGGCGACGATATCGACCGTAAAGCCATGCGCGACGATCGTGGCGACGACCACCGCGAAGCTCAGGCCGATCAGGATATTGCCGTCGGCATAGCCCAGCTCCTCCAGCCGCAGCGCAAACAGACCGGAAATGGCCACCAGCACGATGCCGCGCGGGGCGATCCAGGCAAGGAACAGGCGCTCGCGCCAGGGGACCGAACTGCCCAGCAGGCTAATCAGGATCGTCGCCGGGCGGACCACGAACAGCAGCGCGACAAGGAAGGCGGCGATGTACCAGTTGAGCGGGCGCAGCTCCTCGTAATCGAGCGAGGCCGACAGCAGGATGAAGATGCCCGAAACCAGCAGCAAGGCGATGTTCTGCTTGAACGGATGGATGCTTCGCAGCGAGGCGACATTCATGTTGGCGAGCGCGATGCCCATCACCGTCACCGCGACCAGACCCGCCTCGTGCTCGATGCCGTTGCAGATGACGAACACCCCGACCACCATCACCAGCAGCACCGGCACCTTCAGGAATTCGGGGACGTAGCCGCGCGGGAAAGTGAAAGCGATCAGCCAGGCAGCGGCATAGCCGACCACGCCCGAAAACACCGCCGCGATGATCATCGGCGGGACCACGTCGACCAGCGTCGAGCCATCCGCGGAGAGGCGGAAATATTCATAGGCGATAACCGCGCACAACGCGCCGAGCGGATCGTTGACGATCGCCTCCCACCGCAGCAGCGCAGCGGGCCGTTGCTGCACCGCACTCTGGCGCAGCAGCGGCAACACGACGGTCGGGCCGGTCACCACCAGGATCCCGCCGAACAGGATCGCGACGGGCCAGACCAGCTGGCCGATATCGTGCGCGGCCCACGCTCCCAGCGCCCAGCCCACCGGGACGCCGATAAAGACCAGCCGCCAGACGCCTTCGCCATATTTCCTGAGTTCCCGGAAATCGAGACTCAGCCCGCCCTCGAACAGGATCAGTGCAACACCGATGCTGACCATTGGCTCAAGCAGCTCGCCGAACGCCTCTTCGGGGTCGATCAGGCCAGTAATCGGCCCGGCGATGAACCCTGCGGCCAGCATGAGGACAATCGCGGGCCAGCCCGTACGCCAGGCGATCCACTGCGCGCCGATACCCAGAATGCCGATTGCGGCAATGACGAAAGCCTGTTGTTCCATGACCGGCGCCGCCGCGCATCGGGTGCGCGGCGCAAATTCCCCTTTGTCCGCAGCCTACACGACGCAGACCTCACACGCCAACGCGCCGGGACCGGAACCTATCCCGCAATATTAGCCGACCTGCGCGCTACTCTCCTGCAAAAGCCATCAGGGCGCAGGGCGTAACGCCGGTCTCGCGCAGGCGCGCCACGCCGCCAAGGTCGGGCAAGTCGATGACAAAAGCGGCATGCTCGCACACCGCGCCCGCCTGCCGCAGCAGCGCGACCCCCGCCAGCGCGGTCCCACCGGTGGCGATAAGGTCGTCGACGAGCAACACCTTCTCGCCGTCATCGATCAGGGTGGGGTCGAGTTCGAGCCGCGCCTCACCATATTCGAGCGCATAGTCCTGCCCGATGGCCGGTACGGGCAATTTGCCCGCCTTGCGAAGGGGAATGAAGCCAAGGCCCAGCCGCGTCGCGAGTGCGGTGCCGAAGATGAAGCCGCGCGCCTCGATCCCGGCGACGGCGGCAATGCCCGGCGGCGCGGCCTCCACCAGCGCGTCGATGGTCGCGGCAAGGCCGGGGCCATGCGCGATTAGCGTGGTGATGTCGCGGAACTGGATACCCGGCGCCGGAAAGTCCGGGACCGTGCGGATGAGGCGCTTGAGTTCGTCAGGCGTCAAACCGCGCGGTCCGTTCTCGATCTCAGTCGTCTTCGCGCCCAGTACGCGAAGATTGGGGCTTGGCGTTGGCCCAAACGCTCTTCTTGGCGAACCAGGCAAGGATCGTCGCGAAGAACAGGAAGCCGAGCACCGGCCAGCCGGTCTGGCGACGCTTGATCAGCGTCGGCTCCGCCGTCCAGGTCAGAAAGGCAGCGACGTCAGCCGACATCTGCTCGATGCTCGCCTCGGTGCCGTCATCGTAGGTCACCTGCCCGTCCATCGTCAGCGGCGGCGCCATCGCCAGGTTGAGGTTGGCGAAGTACGGGTTGTGGTAGAGGCCTGGCCCCGGCGCGGATTCAGGAAACGCCTCAAGCAGTTCTGGCGAGGGATCCTGGTACCCGGTCAGCAGCGAATAGACATAGGCAGAGCCATGGTGGCGCGCCTTCGTCATCAGCGAAAGGTCGGGCGGAATGGCGTTATTGTTGGCCGCCGCCGCCGCCACATTGTTGGGATAGGGCGACGGGAAATAATCGGTCGGCAGGCCGGGGCGGGTGCTCGCCTCGCCGGTCGTGGGATCGATGCCGGGGACGACCCAGCTCGCTGCTTCGGCCTTCACCTGCGCTTCGGAATAGCCGAGCTCTTCAAGGTTGCGGAACGCGACCTGGCGCAGCGAGTGGCAGGCCGAGCACACTTCCTTGTAGACCTTGTAGCCGCGCTGCAGCTGGCCATAGTCCCAGGTGCCGAACAGACCGTCAAAGGCATAGCCGCCAGTCGGCTCATGCGCCTCGAGATGGAATTCCTTCTCAGCCGTGGGTTCGGTCAGGTAACCTTGGCCGACAACCGTGGCGACGCCCGGAATGAACGACCAGAGCAGGACGCAGGCCGCGAAGAAGAGGCCGATCAGGATGCCGAAGATGCGGATCATTGGATAATCTTTCCCCAGTAACCTGAATTATGCCGCGCCTGCGGCGGTCTTGTCGGAACCCAGCACCGCCTCGGTAATCGAGGAGGGCAGCCGTTCGGGCCGCTCGATCGAGGAGATGATCGGCAGGATGATCAGGAAGTGCGCGAAATAGTACGCGGTCGCGATCTGGCTGATCATGACATAGGGCTCTTCCGCCGGGGCGCCGCCGCAATAAAAGAGCACCGCCATGCACGGAATCAGGCCGAACCAGAAGAACTTGCGGAACAGCGGCCGGTAGTGGCCCGAACGCACCGGGCTCTTGTCGAGCCAGGGCAGGAAGAACCACAGCAGGATGGCGCTGAACATCGCCAGCACGCCCAGCAGCTTGGCCGGAATGATCTGGATACCCAGCAGCGGGATCGTCAGGTCGCCGGTGAAAGCGCGCAGGATCGCGTAGAACGGATAGAAATACCATTCGGGCACGATGTGCGCGGGCGTCGAGAGCGGGTTCGCCTCGATATAATTGTCCGGGTGCCCAAGCGCATTGGGAAGGAAAAACACGAAGGCCATATAGATGATCAGGAACACGCCCAGGCCGAACCCGTCCTTCGCGGTGAAGTAGGGGTGGAACGGGAGCGTGTCGCTCTCGCTCTTGACCTCGACACCGGTCGGGTTGGAGCTGCCCGGAATGTGCAGCGCCCAGATGTGCAGGATCACCGCGCCCGCAATCACGAAGGGCAGCAGGAAGTGCAGCGAGAAGAAACGGTTCAGCGCGGCATTGTCAGGCGCGAACCCGCCCAGCAGCCACACCTGCAGCGGCTCGCCCACCAGCGGGATCGCGCCGAACAGGCCGGTGATGACCTTGGCGCCCCAGAAGCTCATCTGGCCCCACGGCAGGACGTAGCCCATGAAGGCGGTCGCCATCATCAGCAGGAAGATCACCACGCCGATCAGCCAGACCATCTCGCGCGGCGCCTTGTACGAGGAGTAGAAGAAGCCGCGGAAGATGTGGATGTAGATCACCACGAAGAAGAAGCTGGCGCCGTTGGCGTGCGCGTAACGCATCAGCCAGCCCCAGTTGACGTCGCGCATGATGTGCTCGACCGAGTCGAAGGCGACGGTCGCATTGGCCGCATAATGCATCGCCAGGATCACGCCGGTGACGATCTGCAGCACCAGGCAGAAGCCCGCCAGGACGCCGAAATTCCACAGGTAGGAAAGGTTGCGCGGTACCGGATAGCCCGCACCGACGGCATCATAGATCAGACGCGGCAGCGGCAGCTTCTCATCGAAGAAGCGCATCACCGGATTTACGGGTTCGTAGTTCTTGGCCCAGGGAAAGCTCATTATCGCGTCTCTCGTGCCTAGCCGATCACGACGGTCGTGTCGGTGGTGAATGCGTATTCCGGAACCTCAAGGTTCGTCGGCGCGGGGCCTTTGCGGATGCGGCCGGCAGTGTCGTAATGCGAACCGTGGCACGGGCAGAAATAGCCACCGAATTCGCCCTTGTTCTCACCCTCGGCAGCCCCCAGCGGGACGCAGCCCAGATGGGTGCAAACGCCCATCGTGATGAGAAAGCTCTCGTGGCCTTCCTTGGTCCGCTCGGCCAGCGTCTGCGGATCGCGCAGGGACCCGACATCGACGTCGTCGGCAGCGTCCATTTCGGCCTGGGTCAGGTTGCGAACGAACACCGGCTGCTTGCGGAACACCGCCTTGATCGCCTGGCCCGGTTCGATCGCCGACACGTCAAGCTCGGTCGTGCTTTCGGCGAGAACGTCCTTGGACGGGGCCATCTGGCTGATCAGCGGCACGAGCGTGGCCAACGCGCCAACGCCTGCTGCTGATACGGCTGCAATCTCGATGAAATCGCGGCGGCGTACGCCTTCGCCGGTAAGTTCTTCGGTGCCGGTGGTGGTTGCCATTACCCTGCCTTGCCTTCCGCCCGTCTGCGGCCCCCCTGGCCGAAACACGGGCGGGTAAATGTTGACCCGCCGCGCCCCCTTGTTGCCCCTCAGGGGCGGCGGCTTGGCGGGGCTGATAGACGGAAGAAACGCGCCTGCCAACCCGCCTTTTCGCGAGCGCGGCAAGAGCCATCAAATACCACTCCTGGCAAAACGCGCACAAATGCCCGCTCAGGAAGAAAGCCCGGGCAATGCGATGGCCGAGAACTGCCGCCCGCCGGTCGGCCCGGCGCGATGCGTGGCGCGGCGGAAGGAATAGAGCCGGTCTTCGTCGGCGTAGGTGTCGATGCCCAAGTCGACGACCGCGCCGACATGCGCCGCTTCGAGTCGCCAGCGGGCGTAACCGGGCAGGTCGAACAGCCATTTGCCGGGGCGCGCGCCGAGGCGGAAGAACCGGTCATGCCGCGCCTCGAACCTGGCGCGAAAATCGTAATCGACCTCGTAGCTGGCCTGCGCGATGGTCGGGCCGATGACGGCCGTAATTCTGGCCGGATTCGCCCCCAGCGCGACCATATGGCGCACGGTTGCCTCCAGCACCCCCGAATGCGCGCCGCGCCAGCCCGCATGGGCGGCACCGATCACGCCCGCTTGCGGATCGGCGAACAGCACCGGAGCGCAATCAGCGGTGACAATCGCCAGCATAGTGCCCGGCCTGGCGCTGACCAGCGCGTCAGCCTCAGGCCGCTCGTCCTCTGGAAATGGCTGCCCGACCTCGACCACCCGGGCCGAATGCACCTGCTTGAGCAATACCGGCTCGATTCCGGGCGCAATCAGATCGAACGCCTGTGCATCGCTCTGCTGCGCGGTCAGGAAACCGTGCGGCAGCGAAAGAACAGGCGAGCGGAGCAGCGCCTCCTCAGCCAAGGCTGCGGGCCACCTGCTCATAGGTATCGCGCGAGAGGTTGGTCGCCGCCGCGATCCGCTCCAGCTCGGAGCGCATCATCGCCGCCCGCCCCGGCTCGGTCCGCCGCCAGCGCCCGAGCGGCGGGACGAAGCGCGCCGCCGTCTGCGGGTTGATCGGATCGATCGCGAGGATCAGGTCGGCGACCATCCGGTAGCCCTCGCCGCTGGCATCGTGAAAGCCCGCCGGATTGACCGCGAAGGCCATGTAGAGCGAGCGCACGCGGTTGGGGTTCTTCATGGTGAAGCGCGGATGGTCGGCCAGCGCCTTCACATGCGCGATCACCGAGGGGTGGAGCGAGCCCGCCTGCAGCGCGAACCACTTGTCGAGCACGAGGTCGTTGTCCTTGAAGCGCTCGTAGAAGTCGAGCAGCTTGTGGGTCCGTTCGGGCCCTTCGAGGCCAGCCAGCACCATCAGCGCGCCCTGCCGGTCAGTCATATTGGTCGCGGCGTCATATTGCGCGGCGGCCAAAGCGGCGGCCCTGGCCGGATCGCTCGCGGTGAGGAAGACCAGCACCTGCGTCCTGAGCTTGCGCGCCCCGCGCGCGTCGGCATCCATGCCCGTACCCGCCTGTTGCGTGCGTTCGTAAAGCGCGGCCAGCTCGTTGGCGAGCAGCGCACCCAGCGCCGCCTTAAGCCCCTCGCGTTCGCGATGGATGGCACCGGGGTCGGCAACGTCCAATTGCTCGGCAATATAGGCCTGTCCGGGCAGGATCAGCAGCTCGCCGCGCATCAGGTCGTCGAGCGCGGGATCGGCGATGATCGCGGCCATGGCTGCGGCAATCGCCTGCCGTCCGGCGGCGCGATCGTCGTCGGACAGCTTGCCGTCGATGGCGGAGAGCAAATGGCCAAGCACCAGCTCCTGCATCGCCTCGTAACGGGCGAAGGGGTCGTCGTCATGCGCGGCGAGGAATACCAGATCGTCCTGCGGGACGCTGCGTTCGATGGTCACGGGCGCGGAGAAGCCGCGATTGATCGAGAGGATCGGCGGCTTGTCGAACCCGGCGAAGTTGAAGCCCTTCTCCGCCTCGTCGAGCACCAGCAGCTGCTCACCGCGATGCGCGCCCGTGTCGCGGTCGAACAACGCGACCTTGAGTGGGATCGGCATCGGCTGCTTGTCAGGCTGGCCGGGCGTCGACGGCACGGTCTGCTTCAGTGCCAGCAGCGTGGTATCGCCCGAATGCAGCAGCGAGGCGGTGACCTTGGGCGTCCCGGCCTGACAATACCACAGGCGGAACTGTTCGAGGTCGAGGTCGGCCCCGACCTCCATCGCGCGGACGAAATCCTCGCAGGTCGCCGCCTCACCATCGTGGCGGTCGAAATAGAGGTCGGTCCCGGCGCGGAACCGCTCCTCACCCGCCATGGTCCGCATCATGCGGATGACCTCGGCGCCCTTGTTGTAGACGGTGGCGGTATAGAAATTGCTGATCTCGCGATAGCTGTCCGGCCGGATCGGATGCGCGAGCGGGCCCGAATCCTCCGGGAACTGGGCCGCGCGCAGGATCCGCACGTCCTCGATCCGCTTGACCGGGGCGCTGCCCATATCGGCGCTGAACAGCTGGTCGCGCAGCACGGTGAAGCCCTCTTTCAGCGAGAGCTGGAACCAGTCGCGGCAGGTAACGCGGTTGCCCGACCAGTTATGGAAATATTCGTGCGCGATCACGCCCTCGACCGCGTCGAAATCGCCATCGGTGGCGGTCTCCTCGTCGGCGAGAACATACTTCGTGTTGAAGATGTTGAGGCTCTTGTTCTCCATCGCGCCCATGTTGAAATCGGACACGGCGACGATGTTGAACACGTCGAGGTCGTATTCGCGGCCGAACACCTCCTCGTCCCATTTCATCGAGCGCTTGAGCGAATCCATCGCATGGCCGGTGCGTGCCTCGTCCCCTTCACGGACCCAGATATGGAGTGCGACCTCGCGCCCGTTCATGGTGGTGAAGCTGTCCGAATTGGCGACCAGGTCGCCCGCCACCAGCGCGAACAGATAGCAGGGCTTGGGCCAGGGATCGTGCCATTCGGCCCAATGCGTGCCGTCCTCGCCCTCACCCGCGCCGACCTGATTACCGTTGCAGAGCAGGATCGGGAAATCCGCCTGCGGCCCGCTCATCCGCACGGTGTAGGTGGAGAGCACGTCAGGCCGGTCGGGGAAGAAGGCGATACGGCGGAAGCCTTCCGCCTCGCACTGGGTGCAGAGCATGCCGTTCGAGGCGTAGAGCCCCATCAGCTTGGTATTGGCTTCGGGCGAAATCTCGCTCGTCACCTCGACCGTGTGGCTGTCGCCCGGCAGGGTAATGAGGAGGTCGGCCTCCTCCATCGCCCAGCTATTGACCGCCTCGCCGTCGATGCGGACCTCAAGCGCGGTGATCTCGTCACCGTTGAGGCGGAGCGTCGGGGTCGCCTCGGCCGCCGGATTGCGCTCCACCTGCAGCGTCGCGTGAACCCGCGTCTTGGCGATGCCGAGATCGAAGTCGAGCCGCACCTCGGGGACCAGCCAGCCGAACGGCGTGTAGTCCGCGCGGCGGATCGTCGGCGGGTCCTTGGGCAGGGCGGCGGCGTCGGCCATTTCGGGGTTGCCGTCAGGGCTCGAAGGGGGGCGGGCAATATCCATGACTTCGATGTAGGACCTTCCGTGGCCGCGTCCAGTCGCTAGAACGCCCCACATGCCACATCTTTTCATTTTCGGGCTCGGCTACACCGCGAAACGCGTCAAGGCGCTGGCCGAGGCGCAGGGCTGGAGCGTGTCGGCGACGGGCAGCGCGGGCACGGTGGCGTTCGACGATGCGGCAACAGTGGAGGCCGGGATTGCGCGCGCCGATGCGGTGCTGTCCAGCGTCCCGCCTGCCGATGGCGCGGACCCGGTGCTGGCACGCTATGGCGCGGTGCTGGCCGGACGGCGGCTGTTCTACCTGTCCTCAACCGGGGTCTACGGGGACACAAAGGGGGCCTGGGTCGACGAAAGCGCCCCGACTGGCACCGGCAGACGGCAGGCAAGAGCACTGGCCGATGCCGCGTGGCTGGCAATGGGTGCCTTTGTCTTCCGCCTGCCCGGAATCTACGGGCCGGGGCGCAGCGTGTTCGAGCGCATCGCCGATGGTCGCGCGCAGCGCATCGATATTACCGGGCAGGTGTTCAGCCGCGTCCATGTCGATGACATCGCCAGCGGCGTGATGGCGGCACTGGCGGGCGATGCGCCGCCGGGCGCCTACAACCTCGCTGATGATATGCCGACCAGCCAGAACGCGTTGATCGAGCATGCCTGCGCGCTGCTGGGCCTCGACCCCCCGCCGCTGGTGGCGCTGGAGGAAGCGGGGCTCTCCCCGATGGCGCGCGGTTTCTATGCCGAAAACCGCCGGGTCGCGAATGGCAAGGCCAAGCGCCTGCTGGGGTGGCAGCCGCGCTACCCGACCTTCCGCGAGGGGTTAGCGGGAATCCGTGATGATTAGTGCGGTTCCGGCCCACTCCCCCTCCCAACCTCCCGATAGGGTATATTTTGGGAGGTCGGGAGGGGGAGTGGGCTGGTGCCGCTTCCGCGTTAGTGGAGCAAACTCTAATCCACCTCGCGGCCGCGCAGCACGATGAACATCCCGATCAGCGCCAGCACCACGCCGCCCAAGGCCAGCGGGGACCAGGCATAGCCTTCGAAGAAGGTCGAGATCAGCATCGCCACCACCGGCACCATGACCCCGTTATAGGCCGCGCGGCCCGGCCCCAGCTCGCGGATCAGCTTGAAATAAAGCGGGAAGGTCACGACCGACCCGACCAGCGCGAGATAGACGACCCCGGCCCAAAAGCGCGGCTCTGCCGGGAACACCGGCGCGCCCGAAACCCATAACGCGATGCCCGCATCGACCAGCGTGCCGTAGCCCATGGCCCAGGCCAGCAGCACCAGCAGCTTCTGCGCCTGCGCCGTCCTGGTCGCCTGCAGGATGTTCGCGGAGGAGGCCGACATGATGCCGCCAAAGGTCAGCGCCGCACCCAGCAGCAGCGAACTGCCCGCAGGCATCAGCCGCGCCTCATGCGCCAGCAGCAAGGCCACCCCGGCTATCGCCACCAGCGTACCGAGGATGAACCGCCCGCTCACCTTCACGCCGAGGAAGATCCGCCCGAGCATGGCATTGGGCACCATCAGCAGGCCGAACATCACCGCGACGACGCCCGAGGTGATATGCGCCTCCGCCCGGTAGACGAAATTGAAGTTGCCGCAGAACTGTGTGATACCGAGCACCAGCGCCATCAGATGCCCGCTGCCACCCATCTTCAGGCTGCCCTCCATCCGCCAGGCCAGCAGCGCCATCGCAATAGTAGCGATGCCAAAGCGATAGGTGACCGACCAGCTCGGCGCGACGAGCGAGATCTGGTCGGCAATGACGAACCAGGTCGACCCCCAGATCAATCCGACCAGCAGAAAGGGAATCGCCGTGGCGGGCCGCAGCAGCGCATGCGGGCGACGGTGATGGCCGCCGGGGGTCTCGATCAGATGTTCGGAGGCTGGCGGATCGGTCAGCGGCGAATCGCTCATAGGGCGGCAATCGCCTTGCCCAGCGCCGCCGCATGCTCGGGCACGGTGTCCCAGGCGCAGACGACGCGGATGCAGACCTCGTCCCAGTCGTAAAAGTCGAAGCCCTGCTGGCGCAGCGCAGCGCGTTCGGGGGCGGCCATGCGGATGAACAGCTCATTCGCCTCGACGGGGTAGAGCAGCCGCTCGCCCGCGCCCTCCGCCACCAGCGTGGCCATGGCATTGGCGTGGCGCGCATTGTCGAGCCACACGCCGTCCTCGACCAGCGCCAGCACCTGCGCGGCCATGAAGCGCCCCTTCGAGGCGAGGTGCCCGGCGCGCTTGCGCCGCCAGCGCACGAGGTCGGCCTGTTCCGGATCGAACAGCACCAGCGCTTCCGCATTCATGCCGCCATTCTTGACGCAGCCGAAAGCGAGCGTGTCGGCAGGCCCTGCGGCCTCTGCCGGAGAGCAGCCCAGATGCGCGACCGCATTGGCGAAGCGCGCGCCGTCCATATGCAGGCCAAGTTTGCGCTCTTCTGCGAGCGCGCCGACCGCCGCCATTTCCTTGGCCGTATAGGCGAGCCCAAACTCGCTCACCTGCGAGATCGAAAGCGCCTCCGCCTGCACGTAATGGACCGCCGGGCGAATGCCCGCCAGCCGCGCCTCGATCGCTTCGGGCGTCAGTTTCGCGCCTTCGCCGGGGGCCAGCATCAGCTTCGCGCCATGGAGGTAGAAACCGGGCGCGCCGCCCTCGGACGTCTCGATATGCGCCTCGTCATGGCAGACGACGCCGCCCTGCGGGCTGACCATGGTGGCAAGGCCGAGGCAATTCACCGCCGTGCCGCTACCCGCCCACAGCGCCGCACAGTCGCGCCCGAACAGCGCCGAGAAGGCCGCATCCATCCGCTGGCTCAGCGCGTCGGCATCGTAGGGCGCGTCGGCGGCATCGGCGGCCTGCATGGCCTGCCACACCTGCGGGTGGACCGACGCATTGTTGTCAGAGAGGAAGTGCACCGGAACGCCATGACGTGCGCCTGCGTTTCAGGCAAGAAGGAGCATCCAAAATCATGACTGAATCGATCACCATCATCCGCACCGACGAGACCACGCATGGCGCCTATCGTGCCGATGTGGAGGGGTCAGACAAGCAGGCCGAGCTGACCTGGCGCGCGCGGGGCGAGGCGCGGATCGCCAACCACACCTTCACCCCGCCTGCCGCGCGCGGCAAGGGGATCGCCGCCCAACTGGTCGTGGCAATGGTCGAGGATGCGAAGGCGCAGGGCTTCACCATTGTGCCGCAATGCCCCTATGTCGCGGCGCTGTTCCGCAAGCACCCTGAGTGGGCACCCTATCTGGCAGAAATCGAGAGTTAAACGGGGACATTGTCCATTGGACGCCTTCGGCTCCAGCCCTGAGGGCCTGCAAATTGCGGTTTCCCGCGCTTCCGGTACTCACGACCCCCAAAGGTCGCTGTGCTCCGGGTCGCACCAACCCACAATTTTCGGCACCTCATCATCTGAATGTCAGATAAGCGTCTGAAGCAGCGATCTTAGGTGGATAGTCCAACGCTCTCAATGCGCGTGAAGTCGACCGCCGCGATGCTGTCGAGCACCGCGCGGCGCATGGCGAAGGCCTCGTCGCGCGGCAGCCCGTGGAACGACAGCACCCCGCCTGCGAGGCCCAGATTAAGATCCGCATAGCCGAGCCAGCGGCCAAGCGGGCCCTGCGCCACCTCCGCCGAGTGCAGCTTGATCCGGCTGGCGATGACCAGTTGCGGCGCGAGCCAGCCGCGCTTCGACAGCACTTGCCCCGTGCCCAGCGCATGGCGCTCCACCCGCCAGAGGTAATGCGCGCGCAGAGCCAGGAATGCTGCCAGCGCGACAAAGCCGAGCCCCGGCCAGATGCTGCCGAGCCCGATCGTGGCGATGACACCCCCGACGATACAGACGAGAATCCCCACCAGCGCGCGGACGAAGAAATAGTCGCCGCTCGGGCGGTGCCAGTCGGGCTCGATGTCGGGCAGCGGAAAGCCCGCCGCCGCCGTGATCGGGGCGATTTCTTCCATCCGTGCAAAGGGCGCGACGTCATGATTCGCTGACCCCGCATCCTGCGCGAGGCTGATGAAGCTCAACCCGTGCCAGCCGAATATCCTTCTGAGGAAACGGGTGGTGACCCGCACCGCCTGCACACGGTGGCGCGGCATCACGACGTCGGTGCGGGTGAACAGGCCCCGGCGCCGGCGGAAACCGCGCGATGTCTCCTCCAGCAGGAACTCATAGTCGCGCGTCACCGTGCGGACCACGCCCGTCGCAAAGCCGACCACCACCAGCGCCCCCAGCGCCATGACGATGCCGACCGCGCGCGCCAGCATGTCGAGCCCCGAGAGATAGGTGCCCGACCCGGCCAGCCGCCCCTCCCAGCCGTCGATGTCCCAGACGTCGAACGGCAACAGGAAATCGAGCTGCTGCGCCGCGCCGATCAGCAGGGCGAAGATAACCAGCGAGAATTCGAACATGCCGAAGGTGACGAGACGCGGCAGGTCCATCGCAAACAGCGTCTTGCCCGCTTCGTCCGGCGTGGCGTCAGCGGCAGGCGTGTCAGCCACCGTGCCCTCTTCCGCATCCTCGGCACGGGCGCGCACGGTGCGGCGTAGCCGCTCGCCCTCGGCCTTGCTGACATAGGCCAGCTTCAGCTCGTCCTTGCCGCCCGCCCCGGTCTCGAAGCGGACCTCGACCAACCCCAGCAGGCGCGGGATCAGTGCTTGTTCGAGGCTGACATCCTGAATCCGCTCATAAGGGATCGAGCGCGCGGCGCGGGCGATCAGGCCCTTCTCCACGCGCACATCGCTGTCGCCGATGCGATAGCGCGTGACCCACCATTCGTAGCCCGCCGCCGCAACATTGGCGGCAATGATCAGCATGAACAGGGCGAGGACGATCGCGCCGTTGTCGAACAGCCGGTCACCGCCGAAGATCACCGCGATCAGCGCAAAGGCCGAACCGCGCAGCAGGATCAGCGCGCGCGCCACCATGGCGAGCGGGTCGAGCCGTGCCCATTGCTTGCTGTCGGGCGGCGCGCCGGTCACATGCTCTCGCGCTTGACGTGGGCGCGGATCTCCTCGCGCATGGCCCCGGCCTGCCCGTGTTCCAGCCCCGGCAGCGCGACCGAGTGGTTATGCGTGCCGGCCGTATGCAGGGTGAGCGTGGCGAGACCGAACAGCCGCTCGATCGGGCCTTGCGTCACGTCGATATGCTGGACGCGGCTGAACGGCACCACGACATCGGCATGGAACAGCACGCCGCGCACCACCCGCAGCCGGTCATCCGCCATGGCGAAGCCACGCGCACGGTAACGGCGCAGCGGGAACAGGACGATCAGGATCACCGCCACGAGCAATAACGGGAAGAACGCCAGCCCGGTTGGGAGCAGGTCCGCGCCCTCGACCACCAGCGATCCGATCAGGAAGGGGACCATGACCAACGCCGCCTCGATCCGCACCACATGCACATAGGCGGGGTGCAGCTGTTCGAGGGGTTGTTCGTCCGTCACGTCCATGCGTGTCTTATGCCGTTAAGACACCGGGCTTGGCAAGCCGGGGCCGGGGGCGTGGCTGCGGGGAATGGTGCTGCTGGAGAGAATTGAACTCTCGACCTCACCCTTACCAAGGGTGTGCTCTACCACTGAGCTACAGCAGCGTACCGGCCCACAATGGGGCCACGGCAGGCGCGCGCTATTGTCACGACCCCCGAGAAAGTCAAGCACAGTAGCACACGGACGTGCCAATGCTTGAGCCGCGCGAGCAATAGCGCCATGAGCCTCGGCATGGGTAAAGACGACGCACTCTCGCGGGAAGAAAGACTGGCGGCACAGCTGCGCGCGAACCTGAAGCGGCGGAAGGCGCAGAGTCGGGCACAGGCACGGCAAATGGACGCCAAGGGCACCGAGGATGCTGGCGACAGCCCCGAACCGCCCCTTCCCAAGGGCGAATCGACGGGCTAACGGCAGGCATTATTGTTACAGAGCGGCACCAGCCCGCTCCCCCGCCCAGCTTCCCGATAGTTTATCGGCAGATCATCGGGTGGCTGGGCGGGGGAGCGGGCCGGAACCGTACTATTTGGAGATAAAATGCCTGATCTGATCCTCGTTCGCCACGGCCAGAGCCAGTGGAACCTGGAAAACCGCTTTACCGGGTGGTGGGACGTCAACCTGACCGAGAAGGGCGTGAACGAGGCGCGCGCGGCGGGCCGCCTGCTGCTCGAAAAGGGCGTGCTGCCGACCATCGCCTTCACCAGCGTCCAGCTGCGCGCGATCCGTACGCTGCACCTCGCGCTGGAGGAATGCGGCCGCGCCTGGATCCCGGAGATCAAGGACTGGCACCTGAACGAGCGGCATTATGGCGGGCTGACCGGGCTCGACAAGCAGGAGACGCGCGAGAAGCACGGCGACGAACAGGTGCATATCTGGCGTCGCAGCTTCGACGTGCCGCCGCCGCCGCTCGAAGCGGGCAGCGAGTTCGACCTGTCGAACGACCCGCGCTATGCCGGGCTCGACGTGCCGCGGACCGAGAGCCTGAAGCTCACTATCGAGCGGGTGCTGCCCTATTGGGAGAGCACCATTCTGCCGCAGCTGGCCAAGGGCGAGACGGTGATCATCTCCGCGCATGGCAATTCGCTGCGCGCGCTGGTCAAGCACCTCTCGGGCATTTCGGACGACGACATTACCGGCCTCGAAATCCCGACCGGCCAGCCGATCGTCTACAGCTTCGACGCCGACATGCAGCCGGGCGAACGGCGCTATCTCAAGGACACCTGAGGACATGGCCGGCTCCGCTCCTCCCGTCGCTCCCAAGGTCGCTATCGTCATGGGCAGCCGCTCGGACTGGCCGACCATGCAGAAGGCCGCCGCCGCGCTCGACGCGCTGGGCGTCGCTTACGAGGCGCGCGTGGTCTCCGCGCACCGTACCCCGGACCGGCTGCACGCCTTCGGCAAGGGCGCGGTTGACGAGGGCTTCCAGGTCGTGATCGCGGGCGCGGGCGGCGCGGCGCACCTGCCGGGCATGATCGCGGCGCTGACCCATCTGCCGGTGCTGGGCGTGCCGGTGCAGAGCCGCGCGCTGTCGGGCCTCGATTCGCTGCTCTCCATCGTCCAGATGCCCGCTGGCATCCCCACCGGTACGCTGGCGATTGGCGAGGCCGGGGCGACGAATGCGGGCCTGCTCGCCGCCTCGATCCTGGCGCTGTCGGACGAAGCGCTGGCCGAACGGCTCAAGGCCTGGCGCCAGCAGCAGACCGATTCGGTCGCGCTCAGCCCGACGGACGACAAATGAACGCGCTCCCAGCCGGGTCCACCATCGGCATCCTCGGCGGCGGCCAGCTTGGCCGGATGACCGCCATGGCCGCCGCGCAGCTCGGCTATCGCTGCCATATCTTCGCGCCCGAGGCCGAAAGTGTCGCGGCAGAGGTCTCTGCCAGTTTCGCCTGTGCCAGCTGGCACGATGCCAGCGCGCTGGCCGACTTCGCGCGCGATTGTGACGTCATCACCTATGAATTCGAGAAGGTGCCCGTGGCCCCGCTCGGGGTTCTGCCCGAAGGCCTGCTGGTGCCGGGTCTCATGGCGCTCGAAATCGCGCAGGACCGGCTCGCCGAAAAGCGCTTCGTCGAAGGTCTCGGCGGGCGCACCGCCCCCTATGCCGCGGTCGACAGCGATGACGGGCTCGCCCCGGCGGTCGAGCGGATCGGCACACCCGGCATCCTCAAGACCCGCCGCGATGGCTATGACGGCAAGGGCCAGTGGTCGATCGCCACCGCCAAGGACGCGCAAGGGCTGCGGGTGCCGGAAGCGGGCATGGTCTATGAAGGGCTGGTGCGCTTCGCCTATGAATTCTCGGTGGTGATGGTGCGCGGCCGCGATGGCGAGGTCGCCTTCTGGGATTCGTCGCGCAATCTGCACGAGGGCGGCATCCTGATGCGGACCGACCTGCCCGCACCCGACATCATCAACGAACAGGTGCCCGACGCGCGCGCGCTGGCGCAGAAAGCGGCCGAGGCGCTCGGCTATGCCGGGGTGCTGACGCTGGAATTCTTCGCCACGGAAGACGGGCCGGTGTTCAACGAGATGGCCCCGCGGGTCCACAATTCGGGCCACTGGACGATCGAGGGCGCGGTTACATCGCAGTTCGAGAACCATGTCCGCGCGATCTGCGGCCTGCCGCTGGGCGATTGCTCGCGCATGGCCGAAAAGGTGGTGATGGCGAACCTGATCGGCCAGGTGCCGCCCTCTGCCGAAATCCTCGCCGATCCGAAGGCACACCTGCACCTCTACGGCAAGGGCGAGGCGCGCGAAGGCCGCAAGATGGGCCACGTCACGCATGTCGGGTAACACCGGCAGCCGCGAGGTCCTGTTCATCGTGTTGCGCGCCGCCAATGGCTGCATCGCGGCCGAAGGGCAGGTGCCCTGGGCGATCAGCGCCGACCTGAAGCGCTTCAAGAAGCTCACCCTCGGCAAGCCGATGGTGATGGGCCGCAAGACCTTCGAGAGCCTGCCGGGCCTGCTCCCCGGTCGCCGCCATATCGTGCTGACCCACGATCCGGAATGGAGCGCAGAAGGCGCAGAGGTGGCGCACAACGTGACCGAGGCGCTCGCACTGGTCGGTGAAACCGACTTCGCCGTCATCGGCGGGGCCGAGGCCTTCGCGCTGATGGCCGATCACGCGACGCTCTGGGAAATCACGCAGGTCCATGAGGACGCACAGGGCGAGGTGTTCATGGCCCTGCCCGGCGCGGACTGGGTCGAGGTCGCGCGCGAGGAGCACGCGGCGGCAGGCAGCGACCCGGCCTATACCTTCGTCACCTATCGCCGCGCCGAAGAAGGGGCGCAGCCATGCGCCTGACCCATCGCGATCCCGTCCCCGAGGCCTTGCGCGGCGCGATCATCGCGCTGGGCAATTTCGATGGCTTCCATCTCGGCCACCAGAAGGTCGTCGCGGAGGCAGTAGCGTGGGCCCGGCGCGAGGGGCGCCCGGCCATCGTCGCCACCTTCGATCCGCATCCGGTGCGCCACTTCGCGCCACATGTCCCGCCCTTCCGGCTGACCACGCTCGACCAGCGCGAGGAGCTGTTCACCGCTGCCGGGGCCGATGCGATGCTCGTCTTCACCTTCGATAGCGATCTGGCGGCCATGCCCGCCGAGGATTTCGTCGCCCGCCTGCTAGCAGAACATCTGGGCGCTGCCGGGGTCGTGACCGGCGAGGACTTCACCTTCGGCAAGGGGCGCGGCGGCAATGCCGCACTGCTGCGCGAACGTGGCTCGGTACATGGCATCGGCACCAGCGCGGTTGGCCCGGTGATGGATGGCGGGTTGCCCGTCTCCTCCAGCCGGATTCGCGACGCGCTGAAGGCCGGCGACCCGGAGGAGGCCGCGCTGCTGCTGACCCGCCCCTTCACCATTCGCGCCGCCGTCGAGCATGGCGACAAGCGCGGCCGCGATATCGGCTTCCCGACCGCGAATATGGAGCTGGGCAGCTATCTGCGCCCGCGCTTCGGCATCTATGCCGTCACCGCGCGGATTCCGGGCGACGACCGGGTCTATACCGGCGCGGCCAATCTCGGCATCCGCCCGACCTTCGACCCGCCCAAAGAATTGCTCGAAACCTATCTGTTCGACTTTACCGGCGACCTTTACGGCAAGGAGGTGGACGTCGAACTGCGCCACTTCCTGCGGCCCGAGGCGAAATTCGATTCGCTCGATGATCTTGTCGTGCAGATGGACAAGGATTGCGAGCGGGCGCGAGAGTTGCTTGCCGGGGCATGAGCTTTTGCCTAGAGGCACTGCCACACTTTCATGGGCCGTTCGTGCTGAGCCTGTCGAAGTATGAACGGCCCGTTCGTGCGACCCTTCGACAAGCTCAGGGCGAACGGGCCTCCTCAAACTCCAAGACCAGCCAATGAGCGATTCTGAAGCCCAACGCGATTACCGAGACACGGTATTCCTGCCCAAGACCGCCTTCCCGATGAAGGCGGGCCTGCCGGCGAAGGAGCCGGGCATCCTCGCGCGCTGGGAGGAGGCCGGGCTGTACCGCCAGCTGCGCGAGGCGCGAGCAGGGCGCGAGAAGTTCATCCTCCACGATGGCCCGCCCTATGCCAATGGCGACATCCATATCGGCCATGCGCTGAACAAGGTGCTGAAGGACGCCATCGTCCGCTCGCAGAGCCTGCTGGGCAAGGACGCGCCCTATGTGCCCGGCTGGGACTGCCACGGCCTGCCGATCGAGTGGAAGGTCGAGGAAAAGTACCGCAAGAAGAAGCAGAACAAGGACGAGGTACCGCCGCGCGAATTCCGTGCCGAATGCCGCGACTATGCCGCGCATTGGGTGGGCGTGCAGAAGGAACAGTTCAAGCGGCTGGGCGTGCAGGGCGAGTGGGACGATCCCTACCTCACCATGGCGCCCGAGGCGGAGGCGGGGATCGTCGCCGAGCTGCTGAAGTTTGCCGAATCCGGCCAGCTCTATCGCGGCGCGAAGCCGGTGATGTGGAGCCCGGTCGAGAAGACCGCGCTGGCCGAGGCCGAGGTCGAATATGAGGACATCACCTCGACCCAGATCGATGTGGCGTTCGAGATTACGGAATCGCCAATTGAAGAGCTGGTCGGCGCCTATGCGGTGATCTGGACGACCACCCCGTGGACGATCCCGGTGAACCAGGCTTTGGCGTATGGGCCGGATGTTGATTATGTGCTGGTTGAAACCAGCAGAGGTATCCCCGGTCCTCCTGAGCAAGATCGCCTGCTTTCGCCCTACCGATATTTGGTCGCGTCTGACTTGCTGGACGACTTCCATAAGCGAGTGGAGTTTGGGTTTCCCCCATTTCCACCTGGTACAGTTGAAAAGCGCATCAAAGGCTCCGACCTTGCTGGCACAATCGCGCGCCATCCGATGCACAAGCTCGGCGGGTTCTACGCCACACCGCGCCCGTTTCTGCCGGGCGATTTCGTCACCACCGACAGCGGCACCGGCCTCGTCCACATGGCGCCCGACCACGGCGAGGACGACTTCGACCTGTGCAAGGCGCACGGCATCAACCCCGTTTTCGCGGTCGATGCGGGTGGCCTCTACCGGGACGACTGGCTGTGGCTGGGCGCGGATGATGTCGATGAAGAGGGCAGGCCGCGCCGCCGCTCGGTCATCAATCCCAATTTCAACGCGCCCGACGGGCCGATTTGCACAGACCTCAAGCAAGCTGGAGGTTTGCTGTCAGCATCCACAGACTATCAACATTCTTATCCACATAGCTGGCGGTCGAAGGCCAAGGTCGTCTTCCGCTGTACGCCGCAATGGTTTGCGCCGATGGACAAGCATGGCGCGGTCGAAACCGTCGACAACAAGGCCGAGGCGCGGTGGGAAAACGAGGGCGGCCAGCCCGAACCCAAGAGCACTTTGCGGCAGGCGGCGATGCACGCCATCGCCAACACCCGCTTCGTGCCGGAAAAGGGCCGCAACCGCATCGGCAGCATGGTCGAGGGGCGCCCCGACTGGGTGCTGTCCCGCCAGCGCGCCTGGGGCGTGCCGATTACCCTGTTCGTCAACCGCGAGAGCGGCGAATATCTGGTCGATCCCGCCGTCAACGCCCGCATCGTCGAGGCGATCAAGGTCGATGGCGTCGATGCCTGGGACGCGGACAACGCCGCGCAGCTGCTCGGCCCCGACTACGACCCCGCCGATTTCGAGATGATCGCGGACATCTTGGACGTCTGGTTCGATTCGGGTTCGACCCATGCCTTCGTGCTCGAAAGCGGGCGCTGGCCCGACCTGCAATCGCCTGCCGACCTCTATCTGGAAGGCTCCGACCAGCATCGCGGCTGGTTCCAGTCCTCGCTGCTGGAAAGCTGCGCCACGCGGGGCCGTGCGCCTTACAAAAGCGTGCTGACCCACGGCTTCACCATGGCGGCGGACGGGCGCAAGATGTCGAAGTCGTTCGGCAACACCATCGACCCGCTCAAGGTGATGGAAGAGTACGGCGCGGACATCATCCGGCTGTGGGCGCTCAGCGTCGACTACACCGAGGACCACCGGATCGGCCCCGAAATCCTCAAAGGTGTGGCCGACCAGTATCGCAAGCTGCGAAACACGTTCCGTTACCTGCTTGGTGCGCTGGAAGGCTTTGACGAGGCAGAGCGCCTGCCGGTCGAGCAAATGCCCGAGCTGGAGCGATACGTGCTCTCGCTGCTGGGCGAGGTCGATGCGACGCTGCAGCAGGCGGTCGCGGATTACGACTTCAACCGCTACACGCGCATGCTGATCGACTTCTGCAACGAGGACCTGTCGGCCTTCTACTTCGATATCCGCAAGGACTCGCTCTATTGCGATGCGCCCGATGACGTGAAGCGCCGCGCCTGCCGCACCGTGATGGACATGCTGTTCCATGCGCTGGTGCGCTACGCCGCGCCGGTGCTGGTGTTCACCAGCGAAGAGGTGTGGGCGACCCGCTATCCGGATGCGGGCAGCGTACATCTGCTGGAGTGGCCTTCACTTACTGGTCATTCCCGCGAACGCGGGAACCCAGGCGAGGCCTCGGAACTGGATCCCCGCCTGCGCGGGGATGACGAATTGGGAAAACGGTGGTCCAGAATCCGAACCATCAGAGAGTATGTCACCGAGGACATTGAACCACTGCGGCGAGCCAAGGAAATCCGCTCTTCGCTTGAGGCGGCGGTTAGTTTGACTCTCGAACCCGCCACACACGACCTTGCAGATGTGGACTGGGCTGAGGTCCTCATCGTTTCGTCAGTCCGTTTGGACCTGATCGGCGTTGACTCCCATGCGTCCAATTTCACGGACGGCGGAAAATCATACAAGGTCCGGGAAGGCGCGCGGGTGGCCGTGACCAAGACCAACGACCACAAATGCGGCCGCTGCTGGCGCCTGCTGCCCGAGGTCGCGGGGGACGGCGCACTGTGCAGGCGCTGTGAGGACAGCGTGGCCAAAATCGACGGAATCGCATGATGGGCAGACTGTTCACCCGCAACCGCATTCTCGGCCTTGTGCTGGCGATCGCGATCTTCGTCGCCGACCAGGCGGTCAAACGCTACGTCGTCGATGGGCTCGGCCTCAAAAGCATTGGCGACCACTACCCGCTGCTGCCGTTCTTCGATTTCACCCGCACCAATAATTACGGCGTGTCGCTCGGCATGTTCGAGGCGACGAGCATGGAGATGCGCTGGGCCCTCGTCGCGTTCACCGCGCTGATTGCACTGGTGGTGCTGGTATGGATGATGCGCGAGCGACGGCTGTGGGACGTGCTCGGCCTCGGCATGATATTGGGCGGGGCGCTCGGCAATATCCGCGACCGCTTCCTCTTCGGCTATGTCATCGACTATGCCGACTTCCACATTGGCGAGTTCCGGCCCTTCCTGATCTTCAACATTGCCGATGCGGCGATCACCATCGGGGTCGTGATAATCCTTGCCCGCGCCTTGTTCATCGGCGAGAAACCGGCCAATGAGCAGAGCGACGTCACACGAGACGCAAATGCTCCAGCGGGAGCGGAGACGAAACCAGATGCGTAAAACCACCTCCATCCTCCTCGTCGCGGGCGCCAGCGCCATGCTTTCGGCATGCGGCGGCGGCCTGATCGCCGGTCGCGAGCGGCCCGACGAATTCGCCGTGCAGCGGCAGGCGCCGCTGGTGGTGCCGCCCGATTTCGACCTGACCCCGCCCGCCCCCGGTGCGCCGCGCCCGGCAGAGGGCACCGCAGCCGAGCAGGCGCTGGAAGCGCTGTTCCCGCAGCCCGCGCGCAGCCCCGCCGAAACCAGCGCATTACAGCAGGCGGGCGAACCGCTGGTGGCGATTCGCTCGATCGTCGGCGACAACGACACCAATACGGTCGACAAGGGCACCACGACGCGCGCCATCCTCGCCGCACCCGAGGGTGACGGTCAGGCCGCGCGGAGCGTAATACCTAGCTGAGTTATTTCATGAACCCGCATCCGCGGGTTCGTCCTCCCGGCGATTCCCTCCGCTACGCTTCGGGGCCGGTCCGGGCGCGCGTTCGCGCTTGCGGTCCGCTGGTCGCGGACCGGTCCAGTGCAATCCATATACCCTGCTCGGTTCCTGGTCGCGGTAGCCACAGGCCGAACGGCCGCCCGCAGGTGCCCCGCAGTCCGACAGGACGGAGGGAATAGCGCCGAGGATGCAGGCGCGGATGCGCCTGCGAAAGACAATAGAAAGCGGCCCGCGCCAGGAATGAAGCTTAGAGAGTTCTGCTAACCAGCAACTTATCGATCTTGCGGCCGTCCATGTCGACGACCTCGAAGCGCCAGCCTTGCTCCTCGAAATGCTCACCCTCGACCGGCAGGTTCTTGAGCACCCACAGCACGTATCCCGCAGCGGTTGCAAATTCGCGCTGTTCGGGCAGGTCGATCTCCAGCTTTTCCGCCAGCACATCGGCGGGCAGCGAGCCCGAGACCAGCAGCGAACCGTCCGCCCGCTCGACAATCAGCGGCTCGTCACCCTCGTCCTGATGGCTGGCGAAATCGCCCGCAATCGCGGCGAGCAGATCGGCGGTGGTCACGATCCCGTCGAGATGGCCGTATTCGTCATGCACCATGGCCATGCCCGTGCCCGAGCGTTGCAGCACCCGCAGCGCGTCGAGCGCGTCGAGCTGGTCGGGCACGACCTCGCTCTTGTGCAACAGCTCGGCGATCACCACCGCCTCGCCCGCCAACAACATGGCCAGCACTTCGCGCACCTTGACCACGCCCAGCACCTTGTCGACCGAGCCATCGGCCACCGGCAGCAGCGAGTGCGGCGAACTGGCGATGCGCGCGCGGATCTCGGCCTCTTCGGCAGCCGCGTCGAGCCAGTCGATCTCGGTACGCGGCGTCATCAGCTCGCGCACCGGGCGTTCGGCCAGCCGGACCACGCCCGACAGGATCTCGCGCTCACGCTCCTCGATCGCGCCCGAATGGGTCGCGTCGGCGAAGATCATCTGCAGTTCCTCGGCGCTGAGGCCATGTTCGCCGCGATGGCTCACACCCAGCAGCCGCATGATCAGGCTGGAGGAGGTATCGAGCAGCCACACGAAGGGCGCGGCGGCCTTGGCCAGCCACGACATCGGCAGCGCCATTATGATGGCGATGGGCTCCGCCGCGCGCAGCGCCAGCTGCTTGGGCACCAGCTCGCCCACGACGAGGCTGAAATAGGTGGTCGCGCCGATCATCAGCACGAAACCGATATTGCCCGCTGTCTCCGGATCGACGCCCAACGCAGCAATGCGCTCGCCCACCGGCTCGCCCAGAGTCGCTCCCGAAACGGCGCCCGCAATGATGCCGATCAGGGTAATCCCGATCTGCACGGTGGAGAGGAACTTGCCCGGTTCCGCGGCCAGCTTCAGTGCCACCGCCGCCGCCTTGCTGCCACCCTCCGCAGCCATCTTCAGTCGCGCTGTGCGCGCCGAAACGATGGCCAGTTCGGACATGGCGAACACGCCGTTGAGCACGATCAATGCCAGGAGGGCGAACAGGTAGGACCAGGGAAAGGGTGACATCGGAACGCTGGCGCTAGCAGAATTGGGCAGAGGCGCGAAGCTTTTGTGCGCGCGCCCCTTTGCGCGGCGTTCATCGGCGGCTCAACCGGAACCGCTTAGGGGCCTCGCGGGTTACCCCAACACTTTCCGGTGCCAATCGCGGTGCCGCTGACTGTTATTTTGAGGAAGAGGGAAATAATCATGACCAAGTCCCGGATTATGCTGTCGAGTATCGCTGCGGCCTCGCTGCTCAGCGTCAGTGCCTGCGTGACCGACCCGAATACCGGCGAGCAGAAGGTATCGCGTACCGCCATCGGCGGCGTCGGCGGGGCCGGGCTCGGCTACCTGCTGGGCGGCCTGGTGGGCGGCAAGACTGCCCGTATCGTGGGTGCCGGTATCGGTGCGGCGGCTGGCGGTTATGTCGGCTATCGCATGGACGAGCAGATTCGCGAGCTGGAGGAAGTAACCGAGGGGAGCGGCGTCGACGTGACCCAGACGCCCAATGGCGACGGCATTCTGGTGAACCTGCCAGACGTCACCTTCGCGGTGAACTCGTCGACGATCAGCCCGACCATGCGGCAGACGCTGGATGGCGTGGCGCAGAGCATGGTCAACTATCCCAACAGCCTGATCGACGTGATGGGTCACACCGATTCGACCGGCAGCGATGCCTACAACCTCAACCTTTCACGCCAGCGCGCCGATTCGGTCACCAATTACCTCGTTTCGCGCGGGGTCGCCCGCGCCCGGATCGAGAGCATCGGCTATGGCGAGCAATATCCGATTGCCGACAACACGACCGAGGACGGCCGCGCGCAGAACCGCCGCGTGGAAATCCGTATCACCCCGGTAACGCAGTCTGACGTCGACCAGGCCTATTGATAGACCGCTAGCTTCAACGATACCCGGTGAAGGGGCGGTCCTGACGGACCGCCCCTTTTTCGTGCGCGCTCAAACGGCTGCGGCGCTATCCCCCGCGCAACAGGCTGCGGATATGGTTAACGAGTTTTTCATGCCCTAGCTCTAGTCCCGCCGGGTACTCTTGGGGGACTTTTGCATGACCATCGCCGATAATGCGTCGACCTTCACGTCAGGCATGGACGGAATCGACGAACAGCAGCGCGAAGAACCCGGCGTGGCGAGGCGGCTGGTCATGTCGGCAGCCTTGATGCTGTTCGTCGAGCTGGCGCTGATCCGCTGGCTCGGCTCGAACGTCATCCACCTGTCGTATTTTTCCAACTTCGTGCTGCTGGGCTCGTTCCTGGGCATCGGCGCAGGCTTCCTGATCGCCCGCAAGAGCTGGTCGGTCTGGCCCTTCTCGCTGCCGCTGCTGACCATCACCACGATGCTGGTCATCGCGTTTCCGGTGTCGATCCAGCGCGAAGGCGACGACATCATCTATTTCACCGCGCTGGCGATGAGCGGACCCCCGGCCTGGGTGGTCCTGCCCGGCATCTTCTGCCTGGTCGCGGTCATCCTGGCGGGTCCTGCGGAGCTGGTCGGGCGCTGCTTTGCCCGGCTCCCGGCGCTGGCAGCCTATCGCTACGACCTGATCGGCTCGCTGGCCGGGATCGTCGCGTTCTCGCTGCTGAGCTTTGCCCATGCCCCTTCCATCGTCTGGGGTCTGATCGCGGTGCCGTTCTACGTCATCCTGCAGTCGAAAAGCCGCCGGATCGTGTCCGTCGCCTGGTCGCTGGGCCTGCTGGTTATCCTGGCGAATGAGAGCATGGAGCCCAATGTCAGCTGGTCGCCCTATTACAAGGTCCGGCTGCACGACGTATCCTCTTCGAGCATCGCCGACGGATACGAAGACAAGATCCGCATGATCAGCACAAACGGCGTGCCGCACCAGCTGATGGCCCCCGCCGAATGGAAGCTGACCGAAGGCGAGGACATCTATTCCATGCCGTATGAGCGCCGTCCGGCGGGTGCGCCGCTCGACGACGTGCTGATCGTGGGTGCCGGGTCCGGATCGGACGTCGCTATCGCGCTGAGCAAAGGCGCGGGGCACATCGATGCGGTCGATATCGATCCGCGCATCATGGAAATCGGCGTCGAGCTGAACAGCGACCGGCCCTACCAGGACCCGCGCGTCACCCGCCATGTCAATGACGGGCGCGCCTTCCTCGAAGGGACGGACAAGAAATACGATTTCATCCTGTTCGCGCTGCCCGATTCGCTGACGCTGGTCAGCGGCGCGTCGCAAATCCGGCTGGAAAGCTTCTTGTTCACCGAAGAGGCGATGCAATCGGTGCGTGACCGGCTGAAACCGGGCGGGACCTTCTCGATGTACAATTATTATCGCGAGGACTGGCTGATCGACCGGCTCGGCAATACGGCGGCGACGGCGTTCGGCCATGCGCCGTGCGTCGACACTTTCGTCGGCGCGCAGGCCGTCGTCACCGTTGGCCTGACCACCGCAGACCAGTCCTGCGCCGCGGAATGGGCCCCGGTCAGCGCGGCCAAGGATATGACGCCAGCGACCGACAATGCGCCCTTCGTCTATTTCCGCGGCGACAACTTCCCGCCGCTCTACGCGATCACACTCACGCTGATCGTCCTCGCCTCGCTGGTGACCGTGCGCCTGCTCGGCGGGCCGCTCGGTGAAATGCGGCCCTATGCCGACCTGTTCTTCATGGGCGCGGCCTTCCTGCTGCTGGAAACCAAGAACATCGCCACCTTCGCACTGCTGTTCGGCACGACCTGGTTCGTCAACGCACTGGTCTTCGGCGGGGTGCTGGTCGTGGTGCTGGCGGCGGTCGAAACGACGCGCCGTCTGCCGACTCCGCCGCTCAAGATCGTCTATGCGGCGATCGCGGCCAGCCTGGCGCTGGCCTGGGTCGTGCCGGAGGAATGGCTGCTGGCGATGGACTTCCTGCCACGGCTGATCTGCGCCACGCTGCTCGCTTTCGTGCCGATCTATCTCGCCAACGTGGCCTTCGCCAAGCGCTTCCGCGAGAGTGGCGACACCCGCTCAGCCTTCGCGCTGAACCTGCTGGGCACGATCATTGGCGGCTGCCTCGAATATGCGGCGCTGTTCACCGGCTACAACAACCTGCTGATCGTGGTCGGCCTGTTGTACCTGCTGGCGTTCATCTTCGTGCCGAAGGCGCGCCCGGCAGCGGCCTGACGGCCCTCGCCAGTCGCTGCCGGATCACCGCTGGCACGCTTCGCGGCGCACGGAGGCGGCATATTCCATATCTGCAATTGCAAGCAGCGCCCGATGGTGCTTTAGGCACTGGCGAGTCCATTTCTGCTGCAATTGCGAAAGAGCGCGTCACCATGAACCTCCACGAATACCAGGCCAAGGAATTGCTCGCGAAGTTCGGGATCGGCATCCCGGCAGGCTACCCGGCATTGAGTGTGGAGGAAGCCATCGAAGGCGCAGGCAAGCTGCCCGGACCGCTCTATGTCGTGAAGGCGCAGATCCATGCCGGCGGCCGCGGCAAGGGCAAGTTCAAGGAACTGGGCCCCGATGCCAAGGGCGGTGTGCGCCTCGCCAAGTCGATCGATGAGGTGAAGGCCGACGCGACCGACATGCTCGGCAATACGCTGGTCACCGTGCAGACGGGTGACGCGGGCAAGCAGGTCAACCGCCTCTACGTGACCGACGGTGTCGACATCGCCGAGGAATATTACCTCTCGCTGCTGGTCGACCGCGCCTCGGGCCGCGTGGCGATGATCGTCTCGACCGAAGGCGGCATGGACATCGAGGAAGTCGCCCACTCGACGCCTGAGAAGATCACCACGATCACCATCGACCCGGCGCAGGGCTTCATGCCGCACCATGGCCGCGCGGTGGCCTTCGCGCTGAAGCTGTCGGGCGACCTCAACAAGCAGGCGCAGAAGCTGGCCAGGCAGCTCTACACCGCTTTCATGGCGCTCGATTGCGAGATGCTGGAAATCAACCCGCTGGTCGAAACCAAGGACGGCAATCTGCTGGTGCTCGACACCAAGATGAGCGTCGATGGCAATGCCATGTTCCGCCACAAGGACGTCGAGGAACTGCGTGACGAGACCGAGGAAGACCCGGCCGAGGTCGAGGCGAGCGAATATGACCTCGCCTACATCAAGCTCGACGGCAATATCGGCTGCATGGTCAATGGCGCGGGCCTCGCCATGGCGACGATGGACATCATCAAGCTGAACGGCGCCTTCCCGGCCAACTTCCTCGACGTGGGCGGCGGCGCCACCACCGAGAAGGTGACGGCGGCGTTCAAGATCATCCTCAAGGACCCGGCGGTCGAGGGTATCCTCGTCAACATCTTCGGCGGCATCATGAAGTGCGACGTCATCGCCAATGGCATCGTCCAGGCAGCCAAGGACGTGAACCTGTCGGTTCCGCTGGTCGTACGTCTCGAAGGCACCAATGTCGATGCGGGCAAGGAAATCCTCGCCAATTCGGGCCTGCCGATCGTGCCGGCGGACGACCTTGGCGACGCGGCCAAGAAGATCGTCGCGCAGGTCAAAGAAGCCGCCTGATCGGCTAACTTCCCCTCGGATTTTTGAAAGGCCCCGTCGGTTCGTTCCGGCGGGGCTCTTTCGTTGGGGTCTGGGTCAGGAATCGTCGGCTGCGCGCGCACCTGCCCGGCGAAAACGGAATACCAGCTCTTCCAGATCGTCCGGATCGCTTTTCATCCGCACGGCAGCGAGGAGCCCGTCCGGCCCGTCGCAACGCAGCGTCAGGGCACTGAAATAGGCCGCGCACTCTTCCAGCGCGACGAGGCGGAAGGTCAGCATGCCGTCGCGCTCTTCCCACCCGGTCAGGTCGGCATTGAAGTGCTTGAGCCGGAGGACCAGCGTCCCCGCCTCCTCCATCAGATACATATGCTCGGTGAACATGATGCCGGTATCGGCAGGGTCCTGCCCGGTCTCCTGCACGAAGGTGCCGACCATCGTCCCACCGGCGGGCGGCAGCCAGCTTTCATGCGCGGGCGCACCCTGAATACCCACGCCGTGCCACTGGCCCACCAGCCAGGCCATTTGCCCGATCTTGGCCGGAGGCGATTCGAAGCCGGGCTCGCCGACCCGCGTTTCCTGCGCCTGCGACGTGGCAGGAAGGCCAGCCAAGGCCATGAATGCCGCAAAAATGACCGTTAAACGCATGGCCGAACCCCACATCGAAGCGTAATGCGGCAAGACTAGTCGCAGGGAGAGAGCGGGTAAAGCCGCGCATCTTGACCATTACGACAATCACCTTACACTTGCGGCAAGTGGAATCTGCTGAACAGGTGGCTATTGCCATAGTCACTGGGACTAGTGAGAGGTCTGAACATGAAAATACTCGTGCCCGTGAAGCGGGTGATCGACTACAACGTGAAGCCGCGTGTGAAGGCGGACGGGAGCGGGGTCGATCTTGCCAATGTGAAGATGAGCATGAACCCGTTCGACGAGATCGCGGTGGAAGAGGCGCTGCGGTTGAAGGAAGCGGGCAAGGCGGACGAGGTTGTTGCGGTCAGCATCGGCCCGGCGAAGGCGCAGGAAACGCTGCGGACCGCGCTGGCGATGGGCGCGGACCGGGCGATCCTGGTCGAGACCGACGAAACCGTGGAGCCGCTGGCCGTGGCCAAGATCCTCAAGGCGATCGCCGACGAGGAAGGCCCGGGCATCGTGATGCTGGGCAAGCAGGCGATTGATTATGACAACAACCAGACCGGCCAGATGCTCGCCGCGCTGATGGGGCGCCCGCAGGGCACCTTCGCCAGCAAGGTCGAGATCGAAGGCGACGCCGTCACCGTGACGCGCGAGGTCGATGGCGGGCTGGAGACGGTCAAGCTGACCCTGCCGGCCATCGTCACCACCGACCTGCGCCTGAACGAGCCGCGCTATGCCTCGCTGCCCAACATCATGAAGGCCAAGAAGAAGCCGCTCGACGTGAAGGCGCCGGGTGACTTCGGGGTCGATATCGCGCCGCGTCTCAGCGTACTGAAAGTGGCCGAGCCGCCGGTCCGTCAGGCGGGCGAGAAGGTCGCCGACGTCGACGAACTGCTGGCCAAACTCAAGGAAAAGGGAGTGGTCGCATGAGCGCGCTGGTTCTCGCAGAACATCATGATGGCCAGCTGGGCGACGCCACGCTCGCCACGGTCACGGCCGCTGCCGCGCTGGGCGGCCCGGTCCATGTGCTGGTCGCCGGTGACGGCGGCGGGGCGCAGGCCGTTGCCGATGCCGCAGCCAAGGTTGCCGGGGTGGAGAAGGTCCTGCTCGCCAGCGACGCCGCCTATGGCGCGCAGCTGGCGGAGAATGTCGCGCCGCTGATCGCAGGCCTCATGGACGGCTATGACGCCTTCCTCGCGCCCGCCACGACCACCGGCAAGAACATCGCCCCGCGGGTCGCGGCGCTGCTCGACGTGATGCAGGTCTCGGACATCCTCTCGGTCGAGGGTGCCAAGACCTTCACCCGGCCGATCTATGCGGGCAATGCCATCGCCACGGTCGAGAGCAGCGATGCGAAGCTCGTCATCACCGTGCGCGGCACGGCCTTCGACAAGGCCGGGGCCGAAGGCGGCTCGGCCAGCGTCGAGAGCGTTGCGGGCACGGGCGATGCGGGTCTCTCCAGCTTCGTGGGTCTTGATGCGGTCAAATCCGACCGTCCCGAACTGACCAGCGCGAAGATCGTCGTCTCGGGCGGCCGCGCGCTGAAGGATGCCGAGACGTTCGAGGCCGTCATCACCCCGCTCGCCGACAAGCTGGGGGCCGCGATCGGCGCCAGCCGCGCGGCGGTGGATGCGGGCTATGTCCCCAACGATTACCAGGTCGGGCAGACGGGCAAGATCGTCGCGCCGGACCTCTATATCGCGGTGGGCATCTCGGGCGCGATCCAGCACCTGGCGGGGATGAAGGACTCCAAGATCATCGTCGCCATCAACAAGGACGAGGACGCGCCGATCTTCCAGGTCGCCGATTACGGCCTCGTCGCCGATCTCTACAACGCCGTCCCGGAACTCACCGGGAAGCTGTAAGGGGGCAGCATTGCTCCGGCGCTGGCGCGGCTCAGAACAGCTGCGTCAGCGCATGGAGCGTGAGGCCGACCAGCCCGCCCACCATCGTGCCGTTGATGCGGATGAACTGCAGATCACGGCCCACGGCACGCTCGATCCGCACGGTAATCGTGCTCGCATCCCAGCGCTTCACCGTCTCCGACACCAGCCGCACGATCTGGTCGCCGTAGCGTGCGACGAGGCCGACGATCACCCTTCGCGCCAGCCGGTTGACCTGTAACTGCAGCGCCGGGTCATCGCGCAGCGCCACGCCCAGCTCCTCCAGCGATTCGCCGATCCGTGCGCCCAGCGCCGCGTCGGGATTGCGCGCCGCCTCGATCAGCGACAGGCGCAGCCGCTCCCACACGCCCATCCACCAGTCGCCCAGCGCCGGGTTGGCCAGCAGTTCGGCTTTCGCGCTTTCGACCTTGGCCCGCAATTCGGGATCGTGCTGCAGCCGCCGGGCAAGGTCGGCCAGCGCGCTTTCGGCCTTGGCCCGCATCGGGTGTTCGGGATCGACGAGAATCTCGGCCAGCATCCGGTAGAGGCCATCAAGCACCGAGGTCGACAGCCGTTGGTCGAGCCCCGTCCAGCGGAGCACCGAATTGGCGCGGGCACGGATCATCTCGCGCACCAGTTCCTCATTATCCTCCAGCGTCAGCCCGGCCCAGCGCACCAGGCTGTCGATCAGCGGACGATGGCGGTTCTCGGCCATGAAGCTTTCGAGCATCCGGCCGAGCAGCGGCGCAACCTCGATCCGCTCGGCCTGCCGCGCCAGCCCCGCCTTGACCTGATTGCCCAGCCGCTGCGGGTCGAGCACGCCGAGCAGCTCGACGAACAGGTCGGCCACGCCGGTCGTGATGCGGTTGCGCTCGCCTGACTTGCGGTCGAGCAGATAGGCGCCGGCGGCATGGGCGACGTTCATCTCGCGCATGCGCCGCCCGACCACGGCCGGAGTAAGGAAGTTGGTCCGCAGGAAACTCGCCATATTGTCGGCGATGCGATCCTTGCTGCGCGGGATGATCGCGGTGTGCGGGATGGGAATGCCGAGCGGATGGCGGAACAACGCCGTCACCGCGAACCAGTCGGCCAACCCGCCGACCATCGCCGCCTCGGAAAAGGCCAGCGCATAGCCCCAGCCCCAATGGCGCGGCTCCATCGTATGCGACAGGGCGAACAGCGCCGCCATCGCCACCAGCAGCAGCGTCGCGGTGATACGCATCCGCCGGGCACGATCCGGGGGCAGCGAAGCAGATTGGTGCGGGGGGCGTTCGGGCAAGCGGGTCATGGGCCTACGGCACGCACTCGGCCAGCCTCACTCGGCAGGCGTCGCCTCCGGCGAAGAGTCCGGATGATGGCCATGGCCGTCGCCCGGCTTGTAGGTCAACAATCGGTCGCGCAGCCACGGCCCCAGCTTCTTTTCCATCCCGTCAGCCAGGCTGAACCCGGCCGGCACGATTACCAGCGTCAGCAAGGTCGAGAGCAGGAGGCCGCCGATCACGGTAATGCCCATGGGCTGACGCCATGCCGCATCGCCACCCAGCGACAACGCGGTCGGCACCATGCCTGCCGTCATTGCGACGGTGGTCATGACGATTGGCTGCGCGCGCTTGTGTCCGGCGTCGAGGATCGCTTCGCGCTTGGTGCGGCCCATGGCCATTTCCTCGATCGCGAAATCGATCAGCAGGATCGAGTTCTTGGCCACGATACCCAGCAGCATCAGCATGCCGATCAGCACCGGCATGGAGATCGGCAAGGGCTGGCCGGTGGTGACGAGGCCCACAAGGGCCAGCGCCACGAACCCGCCCAGCGGCGCGAGGAACAGCGAGCCCATGTTCACCAGCGGCGAAATCAGGCGGCGATAGAGCAGCACCAGCACCGAGAAGACCAGCAGCAGACCGGTTATGACGGCGACGATAAAGCTGTTGACCATCTCGGCCTGCCATTCGTCCGCACCGACCGGGCTGTTGGACACGCCGGTCGGCAGGTTCTGCATGATCGGCAGCGCCTGGATCGCGTTGTAAACGTCACCGCGCGCAACGCCCGGCGCCAGATCGACACCCACAAAGACGCGGCGGTTCTGGTTGTAGCGCTCGATCGAGGCGGGCCCCATGCCGAAGGTGATCTCGGCCACGCGGCTCAGCGGAACCGAGCCACCATTGGCGGTCGGCACCGGCAGGTTGCGGATCGTCGCGACGTTGCGCCGGTCGGTCTCCGACATGCGGACTCGGATCGGGATCTGGCGGTCCGAGAGCGAGAACTTCGCCGCGTTCTGGTCGATGTCGCCCATCGTCGCGATGCGGATCGCCTGGCTGAGGTCGGCGGTCGTGACGCCAAGGCTGGCGGCCAGCTCCTCGCGCGGCTTGATGATCAGCTCGGGCCGCTGCATGTCATAGTCGACGCGCGGGGCCACGGCGCCTTCAACCTGCTTGATCTGTTCGGCCAGCGTCTCCGCTGCGGCGTTGAGCTTCTCCGGGTCAGTGCCGGAAAGCATGATCGAAATGGCGCGCCCGGTGCCGCCGCCACCGCCGTTCTGGTCGCGGAAATTGATACGCGCATCGGGGAATTGCTGCAGGATCGGCGTCATCTCGCGCTCAAAAGTCAGGCTGTCGCGCACGCGATCCTCGCGCAGCACCAGCCGCACGAAGCCGGTACCCTCGCGCACGATCGACAGGACCAGTTCGACCTCCTGCTCCTCCAACATGCGGTCGGCGATAGCGTCGATCACCTCCTCGGTCTGCTGCACGGTCGTGCCGGGGACCATGTTGACGGAGATGGCCGAGAAATCGCTGTCGGTGTTGGGGAAGAATTGCTGCGGCTGGTTGGCTGCGATCAGGACCGAAAGGCCGAGCGCGAAGACGCCCAGCAGCATCATCCACACCCGGTGATCGAGAAAGCGGGCTCCGATGAAGCGCGCCCGGGCGAGGAAGGCATTGCTCTCATACCCGACGAAGCGGCCAACCAACAGGCCAACCAGCAGATTGGCCAGCCCGCCGAGCAGATAGGCCGCGATCAGGCCGGGCACCAGCATGCCGAGCGAGGGCCCCTCGGCCTCCGCACCACCTTCACCCCCGCCCAGCAGGGTCAGGCCAGCAAGGATGATGCCGCCCGTTACCAGCGCCGCAAGGTGGAACCACCAGCGCGTCGGCACGTGGCCGATCCGCTCGCGCATCCGGCGGAAGGCGCTCTCGTCGAGCGACCAGTGGAGCACCCGCATATAGGCATCCATCGCCGGACCTTCGCCATGCGCGGCCTGGCCGTGCGACTTGAGGAAATAGGCCGCAAACAGCGGCGTTATCATGCGCGCGACCGCCAGCGACATCAGCACCGCGACCACCACCGTCAGGCCGAAATTCTTGAAGAACTGGCCGGATACGCCCGGCATCAGGCCCACGGGCAGGAACACGGCGACGATACAGAAGGTCGTCGCGACGACCGCCAGCCCGATCTCGTCGGCGGCATCGATACTCGCCTGATAGGCGCTCTTGCCCATCCGCATATGGCGCACGATGTTCTCGATCTCCACGATCGCATCGTCGACCAGCACACCCGCCACCAGCCCCAGCGCCAGCAGCGAGAGCGAATTGAGCGAGAACCCTAGCAGATCCATGAAATAGAAGGTCGGGATCGCCGACAGCGGGATCGCCAGCGCGGCAATGATCGTCGCACGCCAGTCGCGCAGGAACAGAAAAACCACGACGACGGCAAGCAGCGCACCCTCGATCAGCAGCGCCATCGAGCTGGTGTACTGGCCGCGCGTATAGTCAACCGAGGAATAGGTGCGCGAGAAGGAGAGGCCGGAATTCGCCTCCTCCAGGTCGTGCAGCACTTCGAGCGCGTCGTCATAGACACGCACGTCGGATTCGCCGCGCGCACGGGTGATCCCGAAGACGACCACCTGCTTGCCGTTGACCTTGGCGATAGAAGTGATCTCGCCATAGCTATCCTTGACCTCGGCGATGTCGGCCAGCTTGACCGTCCGCCCACCGCTCAACGCCACCTGCGTCTGCGACAGGTCGTAGGCGGAGGCGGCATTGCCGAGCACGCGAACCGACTGGCGCGAACCGGCGATTTCAGATTGGCCGCCCGCCGCGTTGACGTTCATCCGGCGCAGCGTGGCATTGACCTGGCTGGCGGTAACACCCAGCGCCTGCATGCGGCCGGGGTCGAGAATAACGAGAATCTCGCGATCGACACCGCCGATACGCCGGACCTCGGCGAGGCCTGTGACGTTGAGCAGCTGCTTGGTCACCGTGTCATCGATGAACCAGCTCAGCTCCTCCAGCGTCATGTCGGGCGCGGAGGCGGCAAAGTACGAAATCGGGTCGGAACTGGTCTGTTCCTTCTGCACGCGCGGCTCGAGGATGCCGTCGGGCAGTTCGCCGCGAATATTGTCGATCTCGCTCTTCACCTCGTTCACCGCCTCGGTGATGTCAGTGCCCAGCTTGAACTGGATACGGGTGAACGAGCTGCCCTCCGACGCGGTCGAGTAGAGCGTGTCGATTCCATCGAGCGTCTGGACCGCCGCCTCGATCCGCTGGGTAATCTGGTTCTCGACCTCGGTCGGCGCAGCGCCGGGCTGCGAAATCCGCACCTGCACCACGGGGAACTCGATATCCGGGTTGTCCTGGATATCCATGTCCTGGAACGACATCAGGCCAGCGACCATCAGCCCGACAAAGGCGAGGATCGGGACGATCGGATTGCGGATCGACCAGGCGGAAAGGTTGCGAAAATTCATCAGTCGGCCGTCAGTCGGCGTCCTGGAGCGCGGGGCGCACCTTCTCGCCAACGGTCAGGAAGCCGCCAGCGCGCAGCACGACGCGTTCACTGCCGTCGAGGCCGGAGGCGACTTCGATGCCGTCGTCATTGATCAGGCCCAGTTCGACGTCGCGCCGCTCGACCGTGTTCTCGGCATTGACGACATAGACATAGCTGCCCCGGTCGTCGGACATGATCGCGCTTTCGGGCAGTCGCGGTGACACCACGGAACCGGAATTGATCTGCGCGGTCGCGAAACCGCCAGGCCGCAGCGCCTGTGATGCGGGCAGCGCGATCCGCGCGACGCCCAGCCGGCTGTTCTGGTCGATCACCGGCGACACCTGCCACACCTGCCCTTCGAACGCCTCACTGGTACCGACCGGGGTTACGCTGGCAACCGTGCCGACCGACAGCCGGGCGAGGTCGCTCTCACTGACCTCGGCGAGCAGTTCCATCTGGCCGTCGCGGGCGATCGAGAACAATACGCCCGAACCGGGGCCGACCACCTGCCCGGGTTCCACATTGCGTTCGAGCACCAGGCCCGCAGCGGGCGCGACGATGTTGAGCTGGGCGTTGCGCGCCAGCCGCTCCTGATATTGCGCTTCGGCGATACGGACCTGCGCCTCGGCCGCATCGCGGGTGGCGGTCAGCCGGTCGATATCGGCCTGGCTGATGAAGCCGCGTTCGACCAGCTGGAGCGCGCGGTCGAGATTGGCCTGCGCGAGGTTGGCATCCGCGCGCCGCGCCTCGATCTGGGCGGCGCTGCTCTGTGCCTGACGCGACTGGACCGAACGGTCGATCACCGCGAGCACCTGCCCGGCGCGGACATAGTCCCCGGCATCGACAACGACGGAGGCGACGCGCCCCCCTTCGCCCACGCTGCCGACCGGCAGTTCGCGCCGCGCGGACAAGGTGCCCGTGGCCGAGATCAGGCCCTGCTGGGTGACATTGCCCGGCACCACCACCGTTACGGTCGAGATCGCACCTTCTTCAGGCGCGGACAGGCCTGTATCCTCGCTGCCGCCCAGAATCATCAGGCCGGCAATGATGGCGGCTGCCAGAATCACAGCGATGGCGATAATCAGCCGCTTGCGGCGGCGGGTGGCAGCCACTTCGGCGTCGCCCACAGGATCGTACACGCCATCCGCAGAGGCGTCAGTTGGGACTCTATCGAGATCGACACGCGCTTCGTAATTCATAGAGTTCCGTCTCCCGGTGCGGGCCAACGGCCCCCGGCGCACTCAATATAAGGCCGAACGCCCAGGGCACCCGTCCTGCTTGGCCGCGCCATAGCGCCAAGCCTGTCCGGCGGCAATGCGAAGCTCTGCGAGGGGCCGATCACAGCCGATGAATGCCGAGTCCGCCAACTACGAAAAAGGCTGGAAAGTCGCCACTTTCCAGCCCCTCGTCACAATTGTAACAATTTGTCCGCGCGTTAGCGAACGCGCCCGCGCTGGACCAGATTGACGATGCCCAGCAGCACGATCGCGCCGACGATGGCGATAATCAGCCCGATGATCGAAAATTCCTGCACACTGCCGCTGATGCCCAGCAGCGGCCCGGCGATCAGGTTGCCGATAACCGAGCCGACACAGCCCACCACAATGTTCCAGAAGATGCCCATCGAGGCATCGCGGTTCATGACCATACTGGCGAGCCACCCGGCCACGCCGCCAACGATAAGTGCGATAATCCAACCCATGATCCTGTCTCCTTCCGCTCTCTCACGAAAACGCCCTGCCTTAAGGGCATAACACAGGGTCAACGTGGCAGGAACCAGCTCGTTCCGACGTTATGCCGAAACAGACCGTCGAGACAGCACTGGGAGGTCTGGGAACGGGAGTGGGCGGACGGCGGCAATGAGACGGGGCGCCCGGGCCCCGGTCCGGGTCAGTACTTCAGCTGTCGCTCGTACAGGTCGCGGTAGTGCTGGATGCGCGTCACGCGCAGGCCCTGCATGCCCGAGCGGTCGACCGCGCGCTGCCAGCTGGCGAATTCTTCCAGCGTGAGGCTGTAGCGTTCGAGAACCTCGTCGATCGTCAGCAGGCCGCCATTGACCGCGGCCACGACCTCGGCCTTGCGGCGCACAACCCAGCGCTTCGTCTTGGGCGACGGCAGGTCATCAAGCGTAAGCGGCTCACCCAGGGGGCCGATCACTTGCGCCGGACGGATTTTCTGGTTCTCGATCATTCACTTCCTCGGGTGCCGGGCCAAGTGCCCGCAATGCCTGACCCCTTATTGTCACCGCTGCCTTTGCCATTGGCTAAATCATCAGGGTTAACGACCCGTTTGCCTTCGGCCAGCGCAGCAATCCGTCGAGCAGAATCCGCATCGAAACTGGCCGGTGCATCCAGGTCGGTTCCGCCCAGCGCCGCCCGCAGGTCGCGCGCTGCCTCAAACCGAGCCCTCAGGTCGCTCCAGCTCAATTCGTACAGCGCCTCGCCAACCGAGTCGGCGTCGGGCGACTGGCCCTGCCCACGGCGGCTTTCCGCCCTTTTCGGAATATCCCCTTCGAACATGGGAAACCCCTTAGCCCGGCAAGCGTCAAGAACAGGTAAAGCCGGCCTTAACGCTCTTTTGATCTGTCTTAACCGGCCGACGGAGAGCAATTGGCGAGACCGAATAGATGGTCTATGGGGCCGCGCATGCCGACCTCTGCCAGCACAAGGGACGCGGTTAACGCCGCGCCGCTGTTCGCGCTCCACCGCCCCGCCAGCGAGGCGCGGATTGTCGTGGCGATGTCGGGCGGGGTGGATTCCTCGGTGGTCGCAGCGCTAGCCGCACAGACCGGCGCGGAGGTGATCGGGATCACCTTGCAGCTCTACGACTATGGCGCGGCGACGGGCCGCAAGGGCGCGTGCTGTGCCGGCGACGATATTCGCGATGCGCGCAACGTGGCCGACCGGCTGGGCATCGCGCATTACGTGTTCGACCATGAAAGCGCCTTTCGCGAG
>CAYOSE010000007.1:0-50713 GCA_964406535.1 uncultured Sphingomonadaceae bacterium | reverse complement strand
GTCCCAGAACCACCAGCCGCCCCAGCCCAGCTCATAATACGCCCAGTAGCTGCCCGCGGTGATGCCGATCGTCAGGAAAATCCACGCGCCCAGCACCCATGGCCGCATCACCCGCGCAAAATCGGGCGTTACCGCGCGGGTCAGCAGCGCCCCGCAGGCAAAGCTGAAGGCGACCGACAGGCCGACATAGCCGACGTAGAGCGTAGGCGGATGGAAGGCGAGGCCGATATCCTGCAGCAGCGGGTTGAGGCCCGCCCCCTCGGCAGGCGGCTGTTCAAGCCGCGCGAAGGGGTTGGAGGAGATCAACAGGAAGGCATAGAAGCCCAGCGCAACGAAGGCCTGCGCGCCAAGCGTCGCGATCATGGTGATCTCCGGCAGGCGCCGCTCGACCAGCGCGATCAGCCCGCCCGAGGCCGACATCACCGTGACCCACAGCAGCATCGAGCCCTCGTGATTGCCCCACGCCCCGGTCACGCGGTAGACCAGCGGCTTGTCGGCATGCGAATTGTTGGCGACCAGCGCCACCGACAGGTCGGTGATCGCGAAGACATAAAGCAGCGCGCCGAGCGACAACGCACACAGCAGCGCCTGCAGCACCGCCACGGGCCGGACCAGCGCGGCCAGCGCCTCGCCCCCCGGACGGGTACCGACAATCGCGGCAAACAATTGCAGGCCCGCAAGCGCGGCGGCGAGCCACAGCGCGGCCAGACCGAGTTCGGCGATCACTGGAGGGTTCCCTCCAGGCTCTGGCGCAACTGGTCCTGGTCGATATCCGCCAGCTCACGCGGCATGTAATTCTCGTCATGCTTAGCCAGCAGATTGTCGGCCACGAAGGTGCCATCGGCCTGCATCCGCCCCTCGGCGACGACGCCCGACCCCTCGACGAACAGCGATGGCACGATCCCGGCAAAGCGCACCGGCACGGTGGCGACGCCATCGCCGACGTTGAAGGCGATGGTCACCCCGTCCGCCTCGGTCACCAGCGAGCCGGGCTCAACCATGCCGCCCAGCCGCACTGCGCGGTCCGGTTCGGGCGCCTCGGCGATAATGTCCTCGGGCAGGTAGAAATAGCTCGCCTGATTCCGCAGCGCATAGGCGGCGAGCAGCCCCGCGCCAATCAGCGCGACCAGCGCGATCACCAGCAGCACCAGCCGCTGGTGCTTGGGTTTGAGGCCGGTGGTCACTTGCGGGAAGCTCCTGTCTTGCCACGCGCGATGTCGCGGCGCTTTTCGGCGCGCGCCATGCCGCGCCAGCTGAGCCAGACCAGCAGCAGCGTGGCGATGATGGTCACCGCAAAGGCCGCATCGACAAAGGCCATCTGGTCAAAGGTCTCGCGCATCAGGCCGCCCCGCCCGCAACCGGTTCGGCCGCCATCGCTTTGCGCCGCAGCCGCGCCTCGGCCTGAATGTCCGCCAGGATCATCCGCATCCGCGCCAGCACCACGCCGCCGAACAGCAGCGAGAAGCCCAACGTGGCGGCCAGCAGCGGCCACAGATAGGTCGCGTCGATCGAGGACTGGCCCATGGTGATGCTGGGTGGCTGGTGGAGCGAGTTCCACCACACGACCGAGCGGTTGATGATCGGCACGTTGACCGCGCCGACAAGGCCGAAGATCGCCGGGATGCGGCTCGACGCGCCATCGCGCGCGACCGCGCCGGTCAGCGCGATATAGCCGAGATAGAGGAAGAACAGCACCAGCATGCTGGTCAGCCGCCCGTCCCACACCCACCAGGTGCCCCAGGTCGGGCGTCCCCAGATCGAGCCGGTGACAAGACAGATCGCGGCGAACACCACGCCGGGCACGGCGGCAGCACGCGCGGCGATGGTGGCCAGCGGATGCCGCCAGACCAGTTCGGTGGCGCTGGCAATCGCAATCGCCATCCAGCCGCCCATGCCCAGCCAGGCGGCGGGGACATGGATGAACAGGATTTTCACCGTCTCGCCCATCAGCCGGTCGGGCGGCGCGGAGAAATAGCCCCACGCGATGGCCGCGCCGGACAACAGCAACCCGGCCACCAGCAGCAGCGGAGTCAGCCAGCGAGCGAGCTTCAGGAAACGGGCGGGATTGGCGAATGCATGCATGGCGGAAAAAGGGTCGCTTTACGCGGCCCACCCTTTGGCAGGTGGGGCCTCTCGCGGCAAGTTAAACCGGCTGGTCTGGCCGGTTTGCGCCCCCGGTTGTCACCTGCCGCCGAAACAGCACGTTAGGGGCAGCGTCAGGCGCGGCCAATCAGCCTTTGGGCCATGGCGTCCGCCACCCGGTGCGCGCCCTGCCCGGTCGCCTCGGCCTCGCGCCAGATTTCGCGCAACCGTTCGGGGATGGCGGCGATCTTGCGCCCGACCTCGCCGATATCGACGCGTTCGCCCTGCCGCCGGGCGAGATATTCGACCGCGACATTGATAATGCCGCCTGCATTGATGACGTAGTCGGGCGCGTAGAGGATGCCGCGCTCGGCCAGCAATTCGCCATGCTCGGCGCGGGCCAGCTGGTTGTTGGCCCCGCCCGCCACGATGGAACAGTCGAGCCGCGCAATGCTGTCCTCGTTCAAGATGCCGCCCAGCGCATTGGGGCTGAGCACGTCGCAGGCGATGTCGAGCACGGCATCGGCGGGCACGGTCTCCGCGCCCAGTTCGTCGGCCAGCGCCTGCGCGCGGGCCCCATCGATGTCGGAGAGGATCAGTTTCGCCCCGTCGCGCGCCAGCAGCCGGGCGACACCGCCACCCACGCTGCCGCAGCCCTGCACCGCGACCCACACGCCCTTCATGTCGGTCTTGCCGAGCTTGTGGCCGACCGCCGCGCAGATGCCGAAATAGATGCCCGAGGCGGTATATGGGCCGGGATCGCCGCCCGCCTCGCCCTTTTGCGCGGGCAGGCCGCAGACATGCTCGGTGCGCTGACTGATGGCGACCATGTCGGCCTCGCTCGCACCGACATCCTCGGCGGTGACGTAGCGTCCGCCGAGCGCCTCGACCGCATCGCCGAAGGCTGCGAGCATTGCGGGCGTCTTTGTGCGGTTCTCGTCCAGCAGCACCACCGCCTTGCCGCCGCCCATGGGCAGGCCCGCCAGCGCGTTCTTGTAGCTCATCCCGCGCGACAGGCGCAGCGCATCGCGCATCGCACTTGCCGGTTCGGCATAGTGCCAGAAACGGGTGCCGCCCGCGCCGGGGCCCAAATGGGTCGAGTGCAGCGCGATGATCGCGGTCAGGCCGCTGGCGCGGTCATGCACCAGCTGAACCATTTCGTGGTCGTCGAAATCGGGCTCTTGCCAGAAAGGGGTCATTGGCTGCCGCCCTCGCCTGATACAGCAAACGCCGCGAGGCGGCGGAGAAAATGGGGCGATCGAGGGGTCTCGAACCCCCGACCTCCGGTACCACAAACCGGCGCTCTAACCATCTGAGCTACGATCGCCACAGGCCAGCCAAGCTGTCCAGGAAAAGGAGGCTGATAGCGCCCCAATTCGCCCGGTCAAGACGGCCCTCTACGAGGGCGCGAGCCTCTTGCACAGCGGACCGGAATTGCAAAGCGAAATCTTGCGCGAGTTCTTGCGCGAAATCTTGCGTCTGGCGCCGCTGGCGTTCACATCCGCGGCCATGATCGAAACGAAACCCAACCCCGCCGAAACCCGCACCGGCGGCTGCCATTGCGGCGCGGTGCGCTTTTCCGTCGACCTGCCCGAGGGCTGGTATGCACTGCGCTGCAATTGCACTTTGTGCAGCATGAAGGGCAATGTGATGATCGACGTGCCGCTGGATGCGCTGACGATCACGAGAGGGCAGGACGAGCTGACGCTCTACACTTTCGGCACGCATCAGGCGAAACACCACTTCTGCCGCCATTGCGGCATCCACCCGTTCCACCAATTGCGCTCCAACCCGCAGGAATACGGGATCAACGCGGTCTGCATCGACGGGATGAGCCCCTACGACTTCGCCGAATTGCCGGTCTATGACGGCGCGCACCACCCCGGCGACAATGGCGGCGCGGTACGCTGGGCGGGCAAGCTGGTATTCGTGCCGGAAAGCGACTGATTACTGAGCGTGCCTAGAGCGGACGTGGCTCCATCACCTGCGGCAGCAGCCGGGCGATATCGTCGGGCTGACTGAGTTGCGTGCCCGGATTGCACACAGCTGCCGAGCCTGCGGCCACGGCAAAGCGGAAGGCGGCTTCGGGCTCGTCCCCGGCGCACAGCCGATAGACCATCGCGGCGGTGAAACTGTCGCCTGCCCCCACCGCGCTGCGGGCCTTGATCGGCAGAGCGGGCAGGTACAGCGCCCCGCTATCGCGCGCGAGAATGGCCCCGCGATGCCCCATCGTCACGGCCAGCATGGCAATGTCGTGCTGGCACACCTGTTGCACCGCGTGCCCGGCAATCTCCTCGGGCGTTTCCACTTCGCGTCCGACCAGTTGGCAGAACTCGCTGAGGCTGGGCTTGAGCAGGTTGATCGGGCCTCCCCCCAGGCTGCCACGCAAGGCCCGGCCGGAGGTATCGAGCACGAAACGCTTGCCGCTCTCAGCCGCGATGGCCGCGCACCGGGCGTAGAAATCGTCGGGCACGCCGCCGGGCAGCGAGCCGCTCGCCAGCAGGTAATCGCATTCGACCTCGCGCACCGCATCGAGCGCCGCCTGCCACTCGCTTTCGACCAGTTCGGGACCGGCGGGCACGAATCGGTACTCCCGCCCGGTCGAGCGTTCGAGCACGCTGTGCGCCGCGCGGGTATTGCCACGGATCGGGATACGCGTCTTCACGAGCTGGTGCAGGTCGACCAGCCCGTCCAGCGCGACCCCGATCGGACCGCCCGACGTGTAGATGCTGCGGGCATTGCCGCCGAGGCGCACGAACACCCGCGACGCATTGATGCCGCCGCCGCCGGGATTGTAGTACTCGCCGCCCGCCCGCATCTTGTGCGTATCGACGACGCGGTCGACCTCGCACACCATGTCGACCGTCGGGTTCAGAGTCAGCGTTGCCAATGAAAACATGTCGGGGGCCTCCACTGCGCTCAATAGCCAAAGAAAAAGGGCGGTCGCAATGACCGCCCTTCCCTGATCTCTCGTGCCGTCGCGCCGCCGGGCGCGCAGGCGTGCTTACTTCTTGCCGAGCTTGATCCCGCCGAAGCGCTGGTTGAACTTCGCCACGCGGCCACCGTCCTGCAGACGCTGCGGGCCGCCGGTCCAGGCCGGGTGGCTGGTCGGGTCGATTTCGAGGTTCATCGTGTCGCCTTCGCTGCCCCAGGTGGAGCGCGTCTGGAACTCGGTGCCATCGGTCATCTTGACCGTGATCATGTGGTAATCGGGATGCGTATCGGCCTTCATAGCATTCATGTCCTTCGTGGTGTGGGCCGGTTCCGACCGGCCCGCCAATTTCGGGAAAGGCGGGCGTGTATTTTCCTGGCGGGAAAATGGCAAGCCTTTTCCCGCCTTCAAGCGCCAGCGCTCGCATCCGCTCGCTCGGCTACCGGGCTAACGCCCGACGCGTTCGCGCTTTGGCTGCCGCGAGATTGTTTGTCTTACGCTCGCCCATCCGGGCGAGCATCCTCGGTGCTGTTCCCTCCGTCCTTACGGACTACGGGGCACCTGCGGACGGGCGGTTGCCCTATGGCTGCCGCGGCCAGGAACAGTGTACATGCCGACGGGCTGGCGTAAATCCGGTCCGCGACCAGCGGACCGCAAGGCCGACTGGCCGCCCGCAGCGATGACGGCGCAGCCGTCAGGAAGCGAGGATAGCCAAGCGAGCGGATGCGAGCGCCGGCGCTTGAGGCCCTAAAGGACTAGGCAACCATGGCCGTGAATTCGGTCTCGCAGGTCACGGTGCCATCGACGATGGCCTTGCCCTCGAACTTGCACACCCGGCCGCGCAGCTGGCTGAAGGAAACCTCCAGCTCCAGCAGGCAGCCCGGCTCCACCTTCTTGCGGAACTTCGCGCCCTCGATCGACATGAAATAGACCAGCTTGCCGGTCCCCGCGAGTTCGAGCGATTCGACGCCGAGAATGCCTGCCGCCTGTGCCAGCGCCTCGATCTGGAGGACGCCAGGCATGATCGGCGCGCCGGGGAAATGGCCCTGGAAGAACCCTTCGTTGAAGGTCACGGCCTTGACCGCACGGATGCGCTCACCCTTGACCAGCTCACGCACCCGGTCGACCAGCAGCATCGGATAGCGATGCGGCAGCGCCTCGAGGATGCGCGGGATGTCGAACCCGGTATCCTCGGCCTTGGTTTCCTCGCTCATCTTTTGCCCCTCCCCTGCGTCTGCGGCTTAGCGGCCCGGCGCGGCAGCGGCAGGCGCGGCAGCAGCCTGCGCGGCGGCAGCTTCCTGCTGTTCGCGCAGTTCGCGCGGCAGCCAGCCATCGGGCGGAACCAGCTGCGCGCTCGGCAGCAGGGTATTGAGCTGGGCCAGCACCGCTTCGTTCAGATTGTGCGAATTGTCGGCATAAAGCACCGTGTCCGGGCTGACGATCAGGGTCACGCCCTGCGCCTTCGCGGCGTTTTCGACCGCGGCGCTGATCTGGTCGTTGATCTGCTCCTCAACATAGGCCTGGCTCAGCGCCACGGGCGCGAGGATCTGGTTCAGCTCGGTCTGGCCCTGCTGCTGGATCTGCTGGATCTGCTGCGCCTGCTGCTGCAGCGCGGCCTGATCCGGATTGGCCGCCGCGCGGGCGGTGTTGAACGCGGTCACCAGCGGATCGAGCTGCGCCTGCAGCGCCTGGCGACGGGTCTCGGCCTGCTGCAGCTGCGCGGCATAGGTGGTCTGCCGCTGGGTCTGCGCGGTCGTGTAGGCGCTGGAATTGACGACCACGGCGGGCAGGTTGACCACGGCGATCTTCTGCGCGGCTTGCGCGGCGACGGGGGCGAAGGCGCCCGCGCCGGAAATGGTCGCCAGAGCGATACCGGCGGCCAGCGCCGGCTTGAGGATACGTTTAATCATTAGAATTGGGTTCCTACATTGAAGGAGAAGGTTTTCGTTTCGTCACCGCGCTCTTTTAGCAGCGCATGGGCGAAATCGATCCTGAACGGACCAAAAGGCGAGTTCCAGTTCACCCCGATACCGATCGACAGGCGGGGCTTGGGGGTGTCGCCGACGAATTCCTCGACAAATGGCTGAATGTTGCGACCCAGCGGGGTGTTATCACTCCCGTCAGAGGCAGTGGGGGAAGTGGTGACCGTGCCGTCGAGCGCATCTTGATAAAGCGCATTGCCGTCGGTGTCGCGCGTCGGGATGAACAGGCCATCAGGATAGGGGCTGTCGTTCAGCTCCGGCCGCTTGACGTTGAACACCGCGCCGACATCGACGAAGATCGACGGACGCAGGCCCAGTTCGCGGGCGCCGGAGCCCAGCGGGATCTCCAGTTCAGCGCGGGCCATGTAATAGGCATTGCCGCCCAGCGCGTCGGTCGAGTTCTGGTCATCATCGAGGTCGCGCAGGATATCGTTGCCGTCCTCGTCGGTGGTGTAGAAGCGCCGGATCACGCGCGGGCCCACGCCGCGAATGTCGAAGCCGCGCATCTGCGATTCGCCAAGGAAGAAGCGGTCGGTCAGCAGGATGTCGTCGCCGCCCCAGCTCTTGATATAGCCGCCCTCGGCCGAGATCGAGCCGACGAACCCGCTGCCCAGCGGCCAGTATTTGGCGGCGCTGATGCGGCCACGCACATATTTGGTGTCGCCGCCCAGGCCGGCAATGTCCATGCCCACGGTCGCGGTCATGCCGCGCGTCGGGCGCAGGCGGCTGTCGAGCGAGTTGCGCGTCAGCGACAGGCCGAGGATCGACTTCACCCGGTCACCGATCGCGTCGCACAGGTAACGGCCCGCCAGCAGCGGATTGCACGAGCTGTTGCCGTCCTCGTCGACGGTGAAATAGGTGTTCTCGGAGAGGGTGATTTCCTCGTAGGCGAGCGAATAGCGCGCCACGGCGGTGATATATTCGGTCAGCGGAACGCCGGTCCGCAGCGCGATACCGGTGGTGGCCGATTCGTAGGTCGCGCTGTCGCGGTTGTAGTAACCGTTATTGTAGTCCTGCCGGTAAAGGTCGATGCCCGCGGCGATGTTCTTGTCGAACAGATAAGGCTCGGTGAAGCCGACCGAGCCGGAGCGCGAATAGCTCGACCAGTTGACCGAGGCCGAGGCAGTCTGCCCGCGCCCGCGGAAGTTGTTCTGCCGGATCGAGGCACTGAAGATGAAGCTTTCGAGGCTCGAGTACCCGGCCGACAGCGACAATTCGCCCGTCGGTTCTTCCTGCACATTGGCCTGCAGGATGATCCGGTCGGGGGTCGAACCCTCGACCTGGTCGATCTCGAAATTCTCCTGGAAGAAACCGAGCGAGTTGATGCGCGCGGTCGAGCGCTTGACCGCCAGCGAGTTGAAGGCATCGCCCTCGGCAATACGGAACTCGCGGCGCACGACCTTGTCGAGCGTAATCGTGTTGCCGTTGATCTCCACCGCCTCGACATAGACGCGCGGCGCGTCCTGGATGGTGAAGGTCACGTCCATCGTGCGCGCCTCGCGGTCGGGCACGAAGCGCGGGCGCACGTCGGCAAAGGCATAGCCGAAGGTCCCGGCGGTCGCGGTCAGCCGCTCGATCGTGTCGTCGACCAGCTCGGCATTGTACCAGTCGCCACTCTCGATCCCGAGCGAAGCGGTCAGGCGGTCGCTGTCGAAATCGCGCAGCTGGCTGACCACCTCGACATCGCCGAACTTGTAGCGCTCACCCTCTTCCACCACGTAGGTGATGATGAAATCGCGCTTGTCGGGCGTCAGCTCGGCCACGGCGGAGACGACGCGGAAATCGGCATAGCCTTCGGTCAGGTAGAACTGGCGCAGCTTCTGCTGGTCGAAGGCCAGCCGGTCGGGGTCGTAGCTGGTGTTCGAGCTGAGGAACTTGAAGAAGCCCGTTTCCTTGGTCACCATCTCGCCGCGCAGCTCGCCATCGGAGAAGGCGTCGTTGCCAATGATGTTGATCTGGCGGACCTTGGACTTGGGGCCCTCGGTAATCTCGAAGATGACGTCGACGCGGTTCTGGTCGAGCATGACCATCTGCGGTTCGACCGTCGCGGCGAAGCGGCCTTGCCGCTTGTACAGCTCGATGATGCGGGCGACGTCGGCGCGCACCTTGGAGCGGGTGAAGATCTGCCGTGCGCCGAGATTGATCTCGGGCAGGATCTTGTCGTCCTTCAGGCGCTTGTTGCCCTCCAGCACGATCCGGTTGATGACCGGGTTTTCCTCCACCGTGATGACGACATTCCCGCCATTGTTGACGATGGAGAAATCGGCGAACAGCTCGGTGGCGGACAGGTCGACCAGCACCTGGTCGGCGGCGGCGGCGGTATAGACCTGGCCGGGCCGCATCTGGATGTAGCTGAGGATCGTTTCCGGCTCGAGGCGCTGGGCCCCGGCAACCGCGATAGAGCGGATCACGTCGGCCTGCGGCGGCTCCTGCTCCGCCGGGGCGGCAGACGGCGCCGGATCAGTCTCCTGCGCGAGCGCGGCGCCGGGAATCCCGGCGAGCATGGTGCAGCCCAGCAGCGCGGGGGCAAATCGGAAAAGTGCCTTGCAGGCGGGCCTAGAACTCATGAACGGTCCATTCTCAAGGGCGAAACGCCAGTCCCCTCTGACCGATCGTGTGATCCGCCGCAGGGGCGGCAATCGGTCGATTTGTTGATGGCGCCCCTTGCCCGATGCAGGCGGGGCGATCAAGCGATGAGGCGGGGTTAGCTGTGGGTCGCGTCCTTTCCGCGACGGATTTCGCCGCGTCGCCTAACTGCCGAAGATCGGCAGCGAGGCTATGTCGATGATCGTGACGAACAGCATCAGTGCCAGCACGAAGGCTATCCCGGTGCGATACGCCCATTCCTGAGAGCGGACACTGGCCGGCTTTCGGCGAACCGCCTCGGCCGCGTAAAACGCCAGGTGCCCACCGTCGAGGGCGGGAATTGGCAGCAGGTTAATGAATGCCAAATTAATTGAGATCAGCGCCACGAACTCGATGAAGGGCAGCGGGCCGAGCGACAATTGCTCGCCCGAATATTTGGCGATCTTGATCGGCCCGCCCAGTTCGGTGACCGAGCGTTCGCCGGTGATGATCTGGCCGATGCCGGTGACCATCATCCGCATGATCTCAAAGCTCTGGACGAAGCCCTCGCCCACCGCGCCCAGCGGGCCGATGGGTTCGAAGACGATCGTTTCGGACCCGACGCCGATGCGGCCGATGCGCGATTCATTGCCGAAACGGTCGACCATCTCGATATCGGCGATGGTCATGGGCAGGCTGGCGATCGCGCCGTCGCGTTCATAGGTCACGCTGACCGTGCGCCCCGGATAGGGCAGGATGGCGCGGCGCAGCGCCTCGAAATCCTCGATCTCGGTGCCATCGACCGCGGCAATGCGGTCGCCGATCATCAGCCCCGCCTCTTGCGCGGGCGATTGCTCGGCAAAGCCCTCGACCACAGCGGGTGTAAAAGGTTTGCCATAAGCCATGAAAAAGGCCGCAAAAATACCCACCGCAATGAACAGATTGGTGAGCGGCCCGGCGGCGACGATCAGCGATTTCTGCCACAGCGGGCGGGTCTGAAACGCGCCGTCGAGCTGCTCCGCCGTCAGGGTCGGGTCGGGCTGGCTGGCGGGGCTCATGTCGCCCTTGAACTGGACATAGCCGCCCAGCGGGATCGCGGAGATGCGCCAGCGCGTGCCGCGTTTGTCGGTGCGGCCGACCAGCTCCTTGCCGAAGCCGACCGAGAACACGTCCGCCTTCACCCCGAACCAGCGCCCGACGAGGTAGTGGCCAAACTCGTGCAAGGTGACGAGCGGGCCGAGCACCAGCAGGAAGCCGGCGATCATCATCCACAGGGGGACGGACTGGATGGCTTCAGGCACTTACAAGCATCTCCCGCGTTTGTCGGCGCGCCTGCTCGTCCACCGCCAGCACCTCGTCGAGCGAGGCGGGCGCAGGCGGCAGGGCGCTATCAAGCATTCTGGCGACCAATGCCGAAATTTGGGTGAATTTAATCTGACCGTCCAGAAATGCGGCAACCGCAATCTCGTTGGCGGCATTGAGCACGGCGGGGGCCGCCCCGCCCGCCTTGGCCGCCTCGCGCGCCAGCCGCGTGGCCGGAAAACGTTGTTCGTCAGGAGCCTGGAAGGAGAGATTCCCAATCTGTGTGAGGTCGAGCGGAGCACACGGCGTCTCCATCCGCTGAGGCCAGGCCAGCGTGGAGGCGATCGGTACGCGCATGTCGGACGGGCCGAGCTGGGCCAGCGTCGAGCCGTCGCGGTACTCGACCATGGAATGGATGATGCTCTGCGGGTGGACGATGATCCGCAAGGCTTCCAGCCCCACGGGGAACAGGTGGTGCGCCTCGATGAATTCCAGCCCCTTGTTCATCATCGTGGCGGAATCGACGCTGATCTTGGCGCCCATGTCCCAGTTGGGATGCGCGACGGCCTGCGCCGGGGTGGCGGCCTCCAGCTGCTCTTGCGACCATTCACGGAACGGGCCGCCGCTGGCGGTGAGCGTGATCCAGCGGACATCGGCGATGTTACCGCCCTGCAGACACTGGAAGATCGCATTATGCTCGGAGTCGACCGGCAGCAGCGTCGCCCCGGTCCGAGCGACGGCGGCGGTCATGACGTCACCGGCGGAAACCAGCGCTTCCTTGTTGGCGAGCGCGACGGTCTGGCCTTGTTCGATGGCCGCCATGGTCGGGGCGAGACCCGCGCAGCCGACAATGGCGGCGATGGTTATGTCGGCGGGGCGGGAGGCGGCTTCGACCAATGCGGCAGCGCCGCCAGCAGTCTGGGTAGAGGTGCCGGACAGTCCTTCGCGCAACGCTGGCAGCGCGTCCTCGTGCGCGACCACCGCGATCTCGGCGTCGAACTCACGGGCGAGCTTCGCCAGTTCGGTGGCGTTGCCATTGGCCGTGAGTGCCACCACGCGCCACTTCTCCCGCTCGCGCCGGATCAGGTCGAGCGCCGATGCACCAATCGAGCCGGTTGCCCCGAGGATGGAAATGGTGCGGGTCATAAAGTCGTATTCACGAAGGTGAATATACCAAGCACGAAGCAGACCGCCAGCAACCCGTCCACCCGGTCGAAAAACCCACCATGGCCGGGAATGAGATTTGAGGAATCCTTTACCCCCGCCTGCCGCTTCATCCAGCTTTCAAAGAAGTCGCCTGCCTGCGCGACCACAGCGATGGCAGCACCAGTCAACGCCCCGAGCAATATCTGCCCCCCCTGCAACTGCGCCTCTGGCGAGGTGGCCATCGCGCTGGCGGCAGACCCGACAAACCAAACCAGCAGCCCAAGCCAGATCGCGCTCAAGGACATTCCGCCCGCTAGCCCGGCCCAGGTCTTGGACGGGCTGATCTGCGGCGCGATCTTCGGGCCGCCGATGGCACGACCAGCAAAATACGCCCCGACATCGGTGGCGATCACCGCACCCAAAACGACCAGCACCGCCAATGCTCTATAGGCAACATCAAGCCAGACCAACGTTCCAGCCGCCACTCCGACATAGACCAGCCCGGCCAGAGTCCATGCCAGCCGCACCAGGGTACCCGACGCGAAGGCCCGGACCAGCCGCCACCACTCCCACAGCACGCCGAGAGCGACCACCGCGACGAAGACCATCCACGGCACGCCCCCCAGCCACAGCGCCGTGCCCGCGACCGCCAGCATCACCACCGCGCTCGCGGCGCGTTTGGGCAGGTCGCTTGTCCTGACCGGCAGCGGGACATCGGCGGCCTTTATCGGATCATCTGCCGCCATAGCGCCTCTCGCGGCTGGCAAATTCATCGATCGCGGCGCGCAGATGCTCCTCGCCGAAATCCGGCCATAGCACATCGGTGAAGATCATCTCGGCATAGGCCGCCTGCCACAGCAGGAAGTTCGACAGGCGCACCTCGCCGCTGGTGCGGATCAGCAGGTCAAGCGGCGGCAGGTCGGTCGTGTAGAGGTGCCGTTCAATGCTCTCGGTGCTGATCGGGCCCTCTTCAGCCGCTTTCTGCGCCGCGCGGGCGATTTCCTGCTGCGAGCCGTAATTGAGCGCCACGGCGAGCGTGCGGGTACCACCCTTGGTGCGCTCCAGCGCATCTTCCAGCCGCGCGACAATATCGGGCTCGAACGCACTGTAATCGCCGATGATTTTCAGGCGAATATTCTTTGCCACCATGTCCGCCAGATTGGCCTCGATGAAGCGGCGCATCAGCCCCATCAGGTCGCTGATCTCCTGCGCGTCACGCTTCCAGTTCTCGCTACTGAAGGCATAGATCGTCAGGCACTCGACCCCGAGCACCTCGCACGCCTCGATCGTGCGGCGCAGCGCATCGCCGCCTGCCTTGTGCCCCATGGCGCGCGGCAGATGGCGGCGCTTCGCCCAGCGCCCGTTGCCGTCCATGATGATGGCGATATGGCGGGGAGTGGTGGCGGTGGTCATCAACCGGTTCCGTTCGTGCTGAGCCTGTCGAAGCACAACGAGCTGCAACGCCAGCCAATTCGCCCTTCGACAAGCTCAGGACGAACGCCATAGCGCATGACAGTCACTGCGTCAGGATTTCCTGAACCTTCTTCTCGACCGCCGTGTCGGTATCGGCGACGAACCTGTCGGTCAGCTTCTGCACCTCGTCCTCGAGCCGCTTGAGATCGTCTTCCGAGATCTCTTTCTTCTTCTCGTCTTCCTTCAGCGCGTCATTGCCGTCGCGGCGGACGTTGCGGATCGCAATCTTGGCCTTTTCGCCATATTCGTTGGCCAGCTTGGCCAGTTCCTTGCGCCGTTCCTCGTTGAGGTCGGGCAGCGGCAGGCGCACGGTCTGGCCATCGGTCATCGGGTTGAGGCCGAGGTTCGACTTGGCGATCCCCTTCTCCACCGCGTTCACATTGGCCTTGTCCCACACCTGCACGCTGAGCATGCGCGGCTCGGGCGCGGAGACCGTCGCCACCTGGTTGAGCGGCATCATCGAGCCATAGACCTCGACCACCACGGGATCGAGCAGCGCCACATTGGCGCGCCCGGTCCGCAGACCACCCAGGTCGCTCTTCAGGCTCTCGACCGCGCCCGCCATGCGGCGCTCCAGATCGGCCTTGTCATATTTTGCCATGATCAGTCTTCCTCTTGCACGATCGTCTGGACACCCTCGCCCGCCAATACGCGCGCCAGATTACCCTTATCGCGGATCGAGAACACCACGATGGGGATATTGTTGTCGCGGCACAAGGCCACGGCGGAGGCGTCCATCACCTTGAGATTGTCGGCCAGCACCCTGTCATAGCTGACCGTATCGAAACGGGTTGCGGCAGGGTCCTTCTTGGGGTCGGCATCATAGACCCCGTCGACGCTGGTACCCTTGAGCAGCGCCCCGCAGCGCATTTCGGCAGCGCGCAGCGCGGCGCCCGAATCGGTGGTGAAATAGGGCGCGCCCACACCGGCGGCGAAGATCACGATACGGCCCTTTTCCAGGTGCCGTTCGGCGCGGCGACGAATCACCGGCTCACACACCTGGTCCATCTGGATCGCCGACTGGACGCGGGTATCGACCCCCAGCTTTTCGAGCGCGCTCTGCATCGCCAGCGCATTCATCACCGTCGCGAGCATGCCCATGTAATCGGCCTGCGCGCGGTCCATCCCCTGCGCGGCGCCGGCCATGCCACGAAAAATGTTGCCGCCGCCGATGACGAGGCAGATTTCCAGCCCCGTTTCCCGGGCCGCCTTCACCTCCAGCGCGAGCGCCTCGACCACGGCAGGATCGATGCCAAATCCCTGTTCGCCCATCAGGACTTCGCCCGAGAGCTTGAGCAGGATTCGCTTGGTATCGGGCAGGAGCATGGGGGTGCTTTCCTCTCGCAGGGAGGCTTAGGTTTCGCGCGCTCTTATAGGGGCGGATGGGCCATGCCAAGGGCGTGCGGCAATCAATCCGTTGTTTGCGAGGGACTTGGCCGGCACCGGCCCGCAAACTGCGTCACCACAGGACAGGCCCGGACCGCGCGGCTGCGGCACCTATCCCTTTGTGACATGGCTTCGTCACAGCTTCGCTGCCACACCGGTGCGAAGACAATGGGAAGCCCGCCGAAAGTGTCCAACGCTCCGCCCCAACCGGCGATCGCCAAGACGCAGCATTACCTGTTCCTCGACGGGTTGCGCGGCGTTGCCGCGCTGCTGGTGATGGTGATGCACTGGCTGGACGGCCATGGCCTCAAGGCGTTTGGCGGATCGCTGCTGGCGGTCGACTATTTCTTCATGCTGAGCGGCTTTGTGGTGACGCATGCCTATGAGCAGAAAATGCGCCGCGGAGTCGGCTTCGCCGCCGGGTTCGGCAGCTTCATGATGAAGCGGATCATCCGCCTGCATCCGATTATCGCGATGGGGTTCGCGCTGGGCGCGGCGCGGTTCGGCATGCTGGCCGTAATAGAGGACGATGGCCTGTCCGCCCCCACCCTGCTGGGTGAGTTTGCGCGCAGCGTATTGCTGCTGCCGCGGCTCGATGACGATATCACGCAGTTCTTCGAGCTGAACAACGCGATGTGGTCGCTCCATTTCGAGTTCCTCGCCTATATTGCCTTCGGGCTGGTGCTCTACCGCCTGCGTTCGCGATGGTTGTGGGTGCTGCTGCTGGCGGCGATGCCCGGCGTGCTGTTGTGGGTCGAGGCCGTTTATGGCGATGCCGCGCCGCTCTGGTCGCAGGATACGTCGTTCGCGGCCTACATGTCCGGGCTGGCGCGGGTATTCTTCGCCTTCGCCGCAGGGATGCTGATCTATCGCACCATGCCGCGCTGGTCACGCCTGCCGCTGCCCAGCGGGCGCTGGCTGGTGATCCTGCTGGCGGCACCGCTGGCGCTGTCCAAGCTGCAGATGCCGGTCGCGCTGGCCGGTGCGCTGCTGCTGCTGGTATTCCCCTATATCCTCGCGGCGGGATCGCAGGTCGCGGACCGACCAGTGCTGAGCAAGCTCGATACCATGCTCGGCAACCTCTCCTACCCGCTCTACGCGCTGCATATCCCGATCATCTGGACGCTGAGCGGCGCGTTCAGAACGCTCGGGATCGGCTTCGCGGAGGAGCCCGTGCTCAACGGCCTCATCATCCTGCCGATCACGATCGTGGCCAGCTATGCCGCCTTCGTGCTCTATGACCGGCCCTTGCGGCGGGTGCTCAACGGGTGGTTGGCCAGGAGACGCAAGCACGCGACCGTTTCGCATGCGCCATCGGAAGCTGCCCGCTACTGACCGGACAGCCAGCAACGTGCTTGCCCTGACTGAGGTTGTCGGCAATGGCTGCAGAGGATGTCGACACGTCGCCCTCGTCTGACCTTGCAGCGCGTGATGATCGTTGCGTTGTCGATCCTCTTGCTGATGAGCCTTGTCGCGTGGCGCGATACGATGGCCGATCCCGAGGTGCGGCATACTCAGGTGGAACTGCCCGGCTATCCTGGCGACGCGCCGCCAATCACCATCGCACTCATTTCCGATGTGCATGTGGCGGGGCCCGACATGCCGCCGGAACGGCTCTCAGCAATCGTCGCGCAGATCAACGCGCTGGAGCCCGATATCGTCATGATCGCGGGCGATCTCGTCAGCGAGAAGCGCACTGCCACGCATGTGTACACAGCCGAAGAGATCGTCGCTCCGCTGGGTGAGCTGGACGCGGCACTTGGCGTGGTCGTCGTGCCCGGCAATCACGATCACTGGTTTGACTGGGACGGTTTGCAGCGCGAGCTGGACCGCCATGACATCCGCGTGCTGCAGAACGAGGCCTTTCAACTTGGCCCGCTCGTGATCGGTGGCGTAGACGATGCCTATACCGGTCGCGACGATCTGCCGCGCGTGGTTGACGCCATGAGCACACTGGCGGGCGGGCGGCTGATCCTGACCCACAGCCCGGACATTGTTCCGCAAATTCCGGCCGACGTCTCGCTAGTGCTCGCCGGACATACGCATTGCGGGCAGATCCGCCTGCCGCTGATCGGCGCCCCGGCTCACATGTCGCGCTATGGTGGCCGGTTCGGATGCGGCAGAATCGTCGAGGGTGAGCGGACCATCGTCGTCGGGGCAGGCCTTGGCACCAGCCTGATCCCGCTGCGCTTCGGCACTCATCCCGAAATCTGGCTGGTCGACGTTCAGTCACCCGACTGACTATTGCCACAAAGCAGAACGGCCGGAGCGACTAAAGTCGCCCCGGCCGCCGAATGCCTTGAACGGAGAAACGAGCGATCAGCCGCCGACGGCAGCCGCGACCTCGGCCGCGAAGTCGCTCTCTTCCTTCTCGATGCCTTCGCCGAGCTGGAAGCGGACATAGTCCTTCAGCACGATCGCGGTCCCGGCATCCTTGCCGGCCTTGGCCACGACGTCGGCGACCGGCGTCTTGTTGTCCATCACGAAGACCTGGCTGAGCAGCGCGTTTTCCTTGGCGAACTTCTTCACCGCGCCTTCGACCATCTTTTCCTGCACTTCGGCGGGCTTGCCGCTTTCGGCAGCCTTTTCCGCGGCGATCTTGCGTTCACGCCCGATCACCTCGGCGTCGAGGCCATCAGCGTCGAGCGCCTGCGGGAAGGCGGCGGCGATGTGCATCGCCAGCTGCTTGCCAAGCGGTTCGAGCACGTCGGCACCGGCCTCGCTCTCGAGCGCGACGAGCACGCCGATCTTGCCGAGGTTCGGCGCAGCGGCATTGTGCATGTAGGGCACGACCAGACCGCTAGTGACAGCCACGCTCTTCATCCGGCGCAGCTGCTGGTTCTCACCGATCGTGGCGACGTTGTCGGTCAGTTTCTCGCCCACGGTGCCGCCATCGGGATAGGCGGCGGCCTTAAGCGCCTCGATATCGTCGGCGTCGAGCGACAGCGCGGCTTCGGTGACCTTGCGGACGAAGTCCTGGAACTTGTCGTTCTTGGCGACGAAGTCGGTTTCCGAGTTCACCTCGACGGCCACGCCCGTGGTGCCGGTGACGGCGACGCCGACCAGACCTTCGGCGGCGGTGCGGCTCGACTTCTTCTGCGCGGTGGCCAGACCCTTGGCGCGCAGTGCGTCGACCGCGGCCTCCAGATCGCCATTGCTCGCTTCGAGCGCCTTCTTGGCGTCCATCATGCCCGCGCCGGTCTTCTCGCGTAGGGCCTTCACATCAGCGGCGGTAAAAGCTGCCATGTTCCTGTTCCTCTTGATTCGATGTGCCCGCACGCCGGTCCGGGTTTGCTGGACCGGCGCGCTAGGACGATAATGTGACGCGGGCCTTACGCCCCGGTCTTACGCTTCGGTGGAAGCGGCTTCGGCGGGCGCTGCCTCTTCGGCGGCAACGGCTTCGACCGGCGGCGCTTCCATGGCGCCGATATCGGCACCCGAATCCACCACGCCTTCGCCACGGCCCTGCGCGGCGGCTTCGGCGACCGCATCGCAGTACAGGCGCACGGCGCGCGCGGCGTCGTCATTGCCCGGGACCGGGAAAGCGATGCCCGTCGGATCGACATTGGTGTCGAGGATGCCGATGACCGGGATACCCAGCACGTTGGCTTCCTTGATCGCCAGGTCTTCCTTGTTGGCGTCGATCACGAACATCACGTCGGGCAGGCCGCCCATGTCGCGAATGCCGCCCAGCGACAGTTCCAGCTTGTCCTTCTTGCGGGTCAGCTGAAGGATTTCCTTCTTGGTCAGACCGTGGGTGTCGCCCGAAAGCTTTTCCTCAAGCGATTTGAGTTCCTTGATCGACTGCGAGATCGTCTTCCAGTTGGTGAGCATGCCGCCCAGCCAGCGGTGGTTGACGAAGTGCTGGCCACAGGCACGCGCGGCCTGGGCGATCGGCTCCTGCGCCTGGCGCTTGGTGCCGACGAACAGCACCTTGCCGCCCGCACGGGTAGTGGCCGAGACGAAGTCCAGTGCGCGCGCGAAGAGCGGCACGGTCTGCGACAGGTCGACGATGTGAACACCGTTGCGGGCGCCGAAGATATACGGCTTCATCCGCGGGTTCCAGCGGTGGGTCTGGTGGCCGAAATGGGCCCCGACTTCGATCAATTGCTGCATGGTGACGGTAGGAGCCGCCATAGGTATTTCCTTTCCGGTTACGCCTCTGGAAAGCGGGAACCCCTAGCGCTGGCCGAAGCCGTCATCGCATGGGCACCGGTATGTGTGCTTTCCATGTGGATTTGCCGGGATTGCTGGCACGCGGCTGATCCGCCTGCCTCGCTCCGGCGCGCGCCCGATAGCCGGGTTGGCCGGCAAAATCCAGACCTAATTGCTCCGCTGCGCCGAGCGCCGTTTACCGAGGGGCAAAGCAGATGTTTGCATTCTGTTCTTGACAAGAAGGAACGAAAACGGAACAAAGAACGCATCAGGAACACGAATGAGGATTCGGAACATGCTGGCGATTGCGATCTCGATCTTTCTGGGTGTCACCGCGATCCTTGTGGCCTGGGTGCTGGGGCAATCGGCCTCACAGGCGATCCATGGCTATGCCTCGATCTGCCGCGAGCTGGCCGAGATTGACCGCCGCTCACGCGTCGCGCTTGGCGGACGCGGGCAGCGCCCGGCGGTTACGCGGGGTCCTGCGCCTCGTCAGCAGCTTCCGGCGCTGTGGCCGCACGGCGCCGCCGCTTGACCTTCGCGTAGCGCATGATGCCCACGGGCATCAGCGCCAGATAGGCCACGCAGATCAGCACCAGCGTCCACCACGGCTCCTTCAGCAACGCCGCAAACAGCAGCCCGGCCACAGCGATGGCGACCAGCCGGAAGTCCTGCGACGGCCGGATACTGGCCCAGGTCAGCGTGGCGATGTTGGAAATCATCAGCACCGCGACCACGGCGGTCCACCCCGCCACCAGCAGCGGCTCACGGAACAGCGGCGAGCCGGTCGCCAGCCACAGGAAGATCGGCAGCAGCGCCAGCCCCGCCCCGACCGGCGCAGGGATACCGGTCAGGAACCCGGCCGACTTGTGCGGCTGCTCCTCGACATCGATGCGGGCGTTGAAGCGGGCGAGCCGGAGCGCGCAGCAGATGGCGAACGCCAGCGCCGCGAACCAGCCGAGGCGCGACAGGTCCTGCATCGACCACAGGAACAGCACGATGGCGGGCGCGGTCCCGAAACTGAGCGAATCGGCGAGGCTGTCGAGCTCGGCGCCGAAGCGCGATTGCGCGTTCAGCAGCCGGGCGATGCGCCCGTCGATACCGTCGAGCATGCCCGCCAGGATAATCGCGGCGGCGGCCTTCTCCCATTCCCAGGTGATCGCGAACTGGATGCCGGTCAGGCCAGAGCACAGCGCCGCAGCGGTGATGGCGCTCGGCAGCATCGCGCGCAGGCTCAGGCCGCGTACGCCCTTCTGCCCGCGCGGGATTTCCGCCTCGCTCGCCTTGGGGCCCATTGGGCCGCCAACATCTTCGAGCGAGTCCGTGTCGTCAGGCTCGGTTGAGGCAGCGTGCTCATCGTCGGCAGGCGAATTCACTGGGCGACGCCCTCAAGCAAGCCGATCTTGCCTTTTTCGGCAAGGATCGTCTCGCCCGCGACTATCTTCTGGCCGACGATCACGCGCGGTTCGGTATTGGGCGGCAGATAGACATCGACGCGGCTGCCAAAGCGGATCAGGCCCACGCGCTGTCCGGCGGCGACGATGTCGCCGGGCTTGACGAAGGGGACGATCCGCCGCGCCACCAGCCCGGCAATCTGGGTGAACCCGATCAACGTACCGTCATTGCGCTCGATCAGGATATGCTGGCGCTCATTGTCGTCGCTCGCCTTGTCGAGATCGGCATTGAGGAACTTGCCCGGAATATAGACCACCTGCCGCACCGTCCCGCTCACGGGCGCGCGGTTGATGTGGACGTCAAACACCGACATGAAGATCGACACGCGGATCACCGGCTCGCTGCCAAGGCCGCGCCCGTCGCCGGTCGCATCCGCCTGCAATTCGGGCGGCGGCGGGACGCGGGCGATCAGCGAAACGAGGCCGTCGGCCGGGGCGATGATCAGCCCCTCCCCCTGCGGCACGACCCGTTCGGGATCGCGGAAAAAGGCAAAAGTGAACCCAGCCAGGCCGAGCAGCGGCCAGCCGAGCAGCTCCCAGTCGAGGATCAGCAGGACGAACAGCGCGATTGCCGAAGCGATCAGGCCGAACTTGCGCCCTTCGGGATGGACCGGGGGCCAGCGCCAGCCAGCATCGCCCTTGCCACGGTTGTCGAGAATTTCACCAGCCATCGGACTCCACTTAGGGAGAGACACTGGCAGCGGCAAGCACGCTGGCCGATCAGCCCAGTAGCTCTGAAAAGGCGGCGGTGGTGGACAGGGCTGGATTGCCGCCTGCGGCGGCGTCTCCGCTGCGCTCCGACTCCGCCCCAGCGTGCGCTCGCTGGCGCGATCGCCCTACGCCGGTTCTCCAGGAAAGTCGGCGATGGTGCAGGGCTTGAATCGAACCGGAAAAATAACGCTTTGATATCAATCCCGTTCTTGGAACAAAAGCAGGCCCTCCCCCACACTCTCCCCCACATTTTCGTTCATTTAACGGTGGTTCGGTTCAGCGTTTTGACTGAAAAGCTGAATAATTGGGCGGTTCGCGGTGAGCCCGATCGCAATATAATGGCACGTTCTGACACTGTCTATTTGCGAGTTGGCGGCCTGGTCAGTTCAATGCCCGACGCCGCTCCACCAGCCTATGCAAACTGGCTGTCGTAATGCGCGTCGCCTTGCCAATCTTGATGGTTTCGAGTTCGCCACTTGAGATCAGCTCATAGAGTTTTGTGCGACCGACACCGATCATGCGGGCAGCGTCATTGACCCTGAGGCAGATCGGCTCGACAGGTGGATGGCCACTCATTCCGCCGGTTCCTCTTCACGATAGTGCGCGGGATCGGCAATCCAGCGATTGATGGCTGACTCATGCCATCCAGCGCCATGCACGCTGATCTTCACTTGTGACGGGAAAGTGCCTTCAGCGATCTTGCGGTAGATGGTTGAGCGGGAGAGACCGGTGCGGTCGAGCACGGTCTTCAGTCGGATGATGCGTTCTGTATTGGACATTGGGCATTCTCACATTGACATCGGCAGCCCCTCTTCGGAACATAATGAGAATCTTTTTTAAAGGTGCAAGGGTCGGGTTCAGTTGAAACTCGGGGAATTCTTCAACGATTTGCAAGACTTGAACCGTCTATGGACGATTTGGGACTTTTGCGGACAAACCGCTCCGATGCCCTCAGCTCGGAAGATCTTTTCGCTCCACCCGATTTTGCGACAGACATGCGCTGATTTGCGACGGCGATGACGGATTTCCGCGCCAACGTTGCTCGATTTTGCGCGAATCCGGTTGAGTATGTGCCGCTAGCCCGATCCTTGCTGATTTCCCAATTTGCATGGGCGAAAGAATTTTCTGCTGTCGAACCTGGCCGCCCGCAATGACTGAAACTGGGCCGGTTTCGGACCGTCCGGTCTGGGCTCTAAAACTAAAGAAAGCCGCCATTCCTCGATAGGGCAAGATGACGATCTTAATCCCGTGGGCAGTCCCGCCTAAATGAGGCACCCGCCATCTGCGGCTGCTGACACCATTGCTCGCAGGAAATCGTACCACGCGTCCATCCCTTCACCGGTGCGGGCGGAAACCAGCAAGACGCGCGCATTGGGGTTTACTGAGGAGATGTTTGAGCGGCATGCGGCCTCGTCGAATCCAACATGCGGGGCGAGGTCGATCTTGTTGATCAGCACCACCTCTGCTGCGCGGAACATGTGCGGATATTTGAGTGGCTTGTCCTCGCCCTCCGGGGTGGAGATAACGGCGACCTTCATCCGCTCACCCAGATCGAACATCGCCGGACAAACAAGATTGCCGACATTCTCGATCAGCAGCAACGAGCCGGATTTCGGTGCGAGTTCTTCAACAGCGCGGGCAACCATATCGGCTTCGAGGTGACAGCCGGCTCCAGTGTTGATCTGGATTGCACGGGCCCCCGCTTCGCGAATGCGCGTGGCATCATTGGCCGTCTGTTGATCACCTTCGATAACGGCAATCGGCAGACTTCCTTCCAGCGCCCGGATCGTGGTTTCGAGCAAGGTCGTCTTGCCAGCCCCTGGCGAACTGACGAGATTGAGCGCGACAACACCGCGCCCTTCGAACCAGCCCCGGTTGCGAGCCGCCTGGCGATCATTCCGGTCAAGCACGGCGGTTTCCAGCGATACACGCGCCGCTTGTTCGCCGTGGTGGTGATGGTCATGCCCGTGATCATGATGGTGGTGATGATGGTGCCCGTGTGAATGATCATGGTCGTGTGAATGAGTGTGATCGTGGGGGTGGTCATGATCGTGGGAATGGTCATCGCCGCTGCGAAGCAGCACTCGCTTCCCGGTTTCCGGGTCGATCATCGCGATCTCGTTGTCAGGATCGGTGCATCCGCAGGTGCCGCACATCAGGCCATTTCCTCCATATCGAAATCCTTGATGATGAACTGGTCGGTCTCGCCTTCCAGAAATTCGAGTGCAGCCTTCTCGAGCAGCGTACCTTCGCTCGCCACCTCGAATGAAAATCGGATCGCCTCGCGCTCTACGCAGGCATAGGGGCCGACTGCCAGGCGCACACGCGACACCCGCCGACCCTGCGCGTGATCACCAACAATGGCGACAATATTCCGGGCAAGAGACAGCTCGTGCATCAGGCCGCCCCCAACACGCCAGGCAGGTTGGCGTAGATCGTGTGCAATCCCAGGCCAAGTGCCAGCACAGCCAATGACAGATTCAGCGCTCGATGAAGTCGCAAGGCAACTCGCTCTGCATAGCCAAGTGGCCAGGAGGCGATAAAGCTGAGCGCAGCCATTCCTGCAATAGAGCCAACTCCGAACAGCAGGACATAGATAACCGCCAGCAGAGGATCACCCACCGAAGCGACTGCCAGGGTAAGCAGGGCAGCCGATCCTGCTGCGCCATGCACCAGCCCGACAGCCAGCGCTTTCAAGGGAAATTTGTGGGGGTGAGAGTGCTCGTGGCGGCTCGCATCATGGGGCGCCCGTTCGCCAAGATGGCTGTGAGCATGAAAATGACGTTCGCCATCGGAATGATCGTGCAGGTGGAAATGCACCCGTGCCTTGCGCATCCGCCAAAGTACATCACCCCCCAGCAGAATCAGCATGAAGCCAACGGCGCTCTCCAGAAGGGCTGCCGTACGGCCTGTCAATGCCATGCCCAGCAGGATCACTGCAGAGCAGATCGCGAGCAGGGTGAGCGTATGCCCTAGCCCCCACGCAGCACCCCGCAGCACCATCGACCGGCGCGAATTCCGTCCCGTGGCCATAGCGCCGACAGCGGCGAGGTGATCGGGTTCGAGCGCATGGCCCATTCCGGCAAGGAAACCCAGGGCGATCAACGAGAGTTGCATGGCAGGTCTTCTCCCTCAGCAGATACGCGGCAGCTGCTCGCCGACCAGCATATCGACGATCCGGCTCCCGCCGAACAGGCTATGCATGACCACGCGCGGGCTGCGCATCTCTGCCGCGCGCCCGATAATGGCTGCATCGCGCCCTGCCTCGGTTGAGCGCATGGCTGTCAGCGCAGCTTCCGCCTGCTCCTCTGGAACGAACAGCACCAGCGCCCCTTCATTGGCGAGATAGAGTGGATCAAGCCCGAGCAGTTCGCACACGCCCTTGACCTCGGCCCTCATTGGCAATCTGGCCTCGTCGATCTCGATCCCGATGGCCGAGGCTTGCGATATTTCGTTGAGTGCGCTGGCCAGGCCTCCTCTGGTGGCATCCCGCGCACAGCGCACACCCGGTGCGGCTTCGATCACCGCTTCCATCAGGTGATTGAGCGGGCGGCAATCCGAACGAATATCCGCCTCGAAAGCCATGTCTCCACGCGCGGCCAGAATGGCGGCGCCATGATCACCCAATACACCGTTGACCAGCGCGACATCGCCCGCGCGAACTTTCTCCGCGGCAAGTTCGCGTCCAGCAGGGATGACTCCCACTCCGGAAGTGGTGACGAAAAGCGTATCGGCAGCACCGCGCTCAACCACCTTGGTATCGCCGGTCACGATCCGCACACCGGCCTCGTCGGCCGCCCTACGCATGGCCGCTGCCACGCGGCGTAGCAAGGCGACTTCGGTGCCTTCCTCAATGATAAAGGCCGCCGACAGCCACAGCGGTTGAGCGCCGCCGACGGTAAGGTCGTTAACTGTGCCGCAAACCGCAATCTTGCCGATATCGCCACCGGGAAACTCGAGCGGCTGCACTACGAAACTGTCCGTGGTGAAGGCCAGCCGGGCACCCTCCACGGCCAACATTTCGTGGCTCAACCGCGCCTGGTCTTCCAACCCGTCGGGTTCGAAAACCGAGGTAAACACATCCTCGATCAGATCCCGCATGGCCTTGCCGCCACCGCCATGCGCCAGCGTGACCCGCTCCGCTCGCAGCCGTCCGTTGCCAGTGGGAGTTACAGCGTTCATTGCGCTGGCTCCGGCACCGCATCGATCCCGCCATACTGATAATAGGCGGCACATGCTCCTTCAGACGAAACCATCAGGGCACCCATCGGTGTTTCCGGTGTGCACGACCGACCGAACAGCTTGCACTGCCATGGCTTGATCGCGCCTTTCAGCACTTCGCCGCACTGGCAAGCCTTGGGATCCGGAATGCTAGGCGATGCAACGGCAAATTTTCGCTCAGCATCCCAGGCCGCATAGGCCTCGCGAATCTGGACGCCAGAATGGTCGATCGAGCCCAGCCCGCGCCATTCGAAGAATTCCCGCAGTTCGAATACTTCCGTAACCGCAGCCAGCGAAGCTTCATTGCCATGGCGTGGCACAATCCGGGCATACTGGTTTTCGATCTCCGCCCGGCCTTCGGCCATCTGCCGAAGCACCATCCAAACCGAATGCAATACGTCGAGCGGTTCGAAGCCGGCGACCACCAGCGGACGGTGGTAGTCGCGTGCGATGAAGTCATAGGGATCAGTGCCGATGACCATCGAGACATGGCCCGGCCCGAGAAAGCCATCGATCCCCATATCGGGTGAATCGAGGATCGCCTTGATCGTGGGGATGATGGTGATGTGGTTGCAGAACAGCGAGAAATTGCCGATCCCTTCTGCCTGAGCCTGCAGGATTGTCAGGGCTGTGGAGGGCATCGTCGTCTCGAAGCCGAGGCCGAAGAAAACCACTTCGCGGTCCGGGTTCGCACGGGCCAGCGCGAGGGCATCGAGTGGTGAATAGACCATCCGCACATCGGCCCCTTCGGCCTTTGCGCCTAGCAGGCTGAGCCGCGATCCCGGCACGCGCATGGCATCACCAAACGTAGTGAAGATCACCTCCGGCTTCATAGCCAGTTCCACGCAATCATCGACCCGGCCCATCGGCAACACGCAAACCGGACAGCCCGGCCCATGGGCAAACTCGATTTCCGGCGGAAGCATCTTCTCGATGCCGTATCGGAAGATCGAATGCGTGTGGCCGCCGCACACTTCCATGATGACGACCGGGCGATCGCGCCCGGCCATGATCTGTGCGGTCAGGGCCTCGATTTCCTTGAGCAGGACACCGGCGCGAACCGGATCGCGGAATTCGTCGACATACTTCATGCGCCTGCCTCCAGCGGTGCGGCCCGGTCATTGGCTAGCAGCGTGTGGGTCAGGTCCCAGAGGATGTGATAGGCCGCGAGGTGGCATTCCTGCACCCGGTGGATCGAGCCTGTTGGGACCACCAGCAGATGATCCAGTCCGGCGCGGGCCATCTCGCCCCCGTCACCACCCGCCAGGCCGATCGTGGCAATGCCCATCTCCCGCGCCTTGGCAAAAGCCCGGATGAGGTTTGCGGAATTGCCGCTGGTCGAAAAGCCGATCAGGCAATCACCGTGCCGCCCGTGGGCAATCAGCGGACGCACGAACACATGGTCCTGTCCGACATCATTACCGACTGCCGTCAGCATCGCGACATCGGCCGCGAGGTTGATCGCACCCAGCGCCGGCCTTCCGGCGGTCACTGGATGGAGAAACTCCACCGCGACATGCGCGGCATCACAGCTCGATCCGCCATTGCCCATGGCCAGCAGGCGCCCGCCCTGGCGATAGCTTGCGGCCAGCGTGGTCGCGGCGGCGACCAGCTCGTCTGCCTGTTCTGCAAAAAACTTGCCGAACACCTCAGTGTGGTCCCGAGCCTTGCTCTCAACCGAATGGCGCAGGCTTTGCGCCGAGGCACGGAGCTGTTCGCCACCTCTGCGCATATGCGGATAAAGCGCATTCAAGGCAGGGCCAGTGGTCACCACTGCGCGTCTCCCAACGCGCGATCGCCGTCGCGCATGGCTGCAAGTTCCTGCTGCGCCTCTCCCAGCTCGGTCAGGATGCGCAGTGTTTCGGCCGCCTGATCCTCGTCAATCTTGCTCATGGCAAATCCGACATGGATCAGCACCCATGTGCCGATCAGGTCTTCGACACTGCCTTCGCCAATAACGCAGGCGAGGTTGACCGGGCGCCGCACGCCCGAGACATTGGCCACGCCCAGCTTGCGCCCGGCATCGGTGATCTCCACGATCTGTCCCGGAATACCTAAGCACATACTTCTCTCCCATTTTCGATTTCCGTGGCCGCTTCGTGCAAATGAGCCATGGCCACAGCGGCCTGCCCCAAAGCCAGACCGCCATCATTGGCGGGCACTCTCGAGTGGCTGAGGACGTTGAGCCCCAGTTGTTCCAATCCTTCATGGACCAGGCGGAACAGCGTGGCGTTCTGGAAACAGCCGCCAGACAGGGCCACAATATCAGGGCCATCGTCTGCGGTCAGGCGCTGCGCCATGGCCACAACAGACCGTGCGAAGCCGCGATGGAACCGCGCGGACATCACCCCAACCGGCGTATTCAGCAGCAGGTCACCCAGCATCGCCCGCCACACGGCGAGCGGTTCAACATAGGGAAGCCCACGCCCGCCCAGCAACGGAATGGAAAAAGGATAGGCCAGATCGTCCGGCTCATTCAGCGCCGCCGGATCGATTGCTGCTTCCAGCAACATGGCTGCCTGCCCTTCATATTCCTGCCGATCCCAGGCGAGACCGCAGATCGCCGCAGCGGCATCGAACAACCGCCCGCAAGAGGAAGAAAGCGGGCTGTTGGTCCCGCTGGCGATCATCGCATCGATCGTGGATCGCGGCATGGCGGAAATGCGGGAAAACAATGGCAGGTCAACGAAATTCATCGCGAATTCGGCCCAGCCCATCTGCGCCATCAAATGGGCATAGGCATTGCGCCAGGGTTCGCGGATCGCCGCAATCCCACCCGGCAGTGCGACCGGCTTGAGCATCCCGGCACGACGGTATCCGCGATAATCGCAGATCAGGAACTCACCGCCCCAGATCGTACCGTCATCACCCAGACCCAGGCCGTCAAGCGCGATCCCCAGTACAGGGGCGGCATCGAGCGAGCGACCGTTTTCGGCCAGACAGGCGGCGATATGGGCGTGGTGATGCTGTACCGTGATCACCGGCCGTCCATCCGCGATTTCGCGTCCATGCTTGGTCGAAAGATATTCGGGGTGCGCGTCCACCGCGATTGCCGCGGGCCGATGGTCGTAGAGCTGGTTGTAAAGATCGAGGTTGCGGCGCACATCTTCTTCGGTCGCTGCGTCCTCCAGATCGCCCATGTGCTGACTCAACACAGCCTCGCCATCACGCACCACACAGAAGCTGTTCTTCAGCTCCGCGCCCATGGCTAGTAGCGAGAGGTCACTCGGAAAGCCGGTGGGCAGGTCGATAGCTCTGGGGGCATAGCCGCGTGCGCGGCGCAGCAGCCGGACCCGGCCCAGATCAACCCGCGTAACGCTGTCGTCGATCCGGTTGGCAATGTCCCGGTCGTGCATCAGCGCGAATTCGGCAATGCCTTCCAGTTCGGCGCGGGCCTGCTCGTTGGAGGTACATTGCGGGCGGCCTGAGAGATTGCCCGAAGTCATCACCACCGGGCGCTTCATCCGCCGCAACAGCAGGTGATGCAGCGGGGTATGCGGCAGCATGAAGCCGATCCGGTCCAGCCCCGGCGCAACCGCTTCGGGCAGCGGCTCCCCCGATGCGCGCAGCAACACGATCGGCGCTTCAGGCGATGCCAGCAGTTCGGCTTCATGATCCGAGACTTCGGCATAACGGCGGATAACGTCCAGATCGCGCGCCATCAGGGCAAAGGCCTTGCCCCTGCGCCGTTTGCGCATACGCAGATCGGCCACCACCTCCGCGCGGGTGGCATCACAGGCGAGATGAAAGCCGCCAAGCCCCTTGATGGCGACGATATGCCCGTTCATCAGCATGCCGCCTGCGGCATCCACGTCGTCCATCATCGAAAAGGCTTCGTGATTAACAGTACCGGGGCCAAGGCGCTCGATCCATGCGCGCGGTCCGCAAACATGGCACGCGATAGGTTGGGCATGGAAGCGCCGGTCTGTCGGATCGGAATATTGCTCTCCGCATTCCGGGCACATCGCGAAACCTCTCATGGTCGTGCGGGCACGATCATAGGGGCCGGTCTCGATAATCGAGAAACGCGGCCCGCATTCGGTACAATTGGTAAAGGGGTAGCGATAGCGACGCTCGAAAGGATCGCGCACTTCTTCAAGGCAGGCGGAGCAGATTGCCGCATCGGGCGTTACAGCCCCGCGCATGCCGTCACCTTCCGATGCACCGATAACGAAGCTCTCGGGCCGCACAGCATCAATTGCCACGCGTTCTATCGCATCAATCCGCGCCAATGCAGGCAGCGCCGCGCGCAGTTCGCTTTCAAAGCGCGACACCGCTTTGCCCCAAAGGCGAATTTCAACTCCGCTGCTGGTGTTGCGCACATCACCGGTTAGCTCAAGCTCGCGTGCAACCCGCCATACAGTGGGCCGGAAGCCTACGCCCTGCACCTGGCCGCGCACCAGAAGGCGTTCGCCGGTCACCGCGCCAGATTCCACAAAAGGACGCGATTGTTGCCGCTATCGGCAACCGCCACCAGATCACCCAGCGCTGACAGGCCATAGGGCCAGCACAGGCTGTCTCGTTCGGGCATGCCCCAGCGATTGTCGCCTTTGCTGGCGAAGTCCGGCTGACCACAAAGCCGGTTCGCCGCAATGCCGGTGGCGCTGTCTGCCCAGCCGAGCAGACGCGAGTTCGCGGTATCGGCCACAATCAGCTGGCCACCGGCTTCAACCGTCGCATAGGGCATGTTCACACTGGCCGCGCTGGGATAGTAGGAGGACATATTGTGATCGCAATGTGCGGCGTCCCGCTGTCCCAGAATTGCGTCGCAAGGCGCGCCATTGTGCTCTGGAAATCCACGCCACAGCATCACACGGTTGTTGCCGCTGTCTGCCAGCGCGAGATGGCCATTCCACCAGCAGGCTCCATGCGGCCACCGCATCGACATCGCCGTGACTTCGCCGCCCGCGTTCTCGTCGCGCGTAGAGAAGTCATGCTGGCCCAGCACCAGATCGGCTGGCTGGCCGGTTTCTGAAGGATCGCTCCAAACCAGCAGGCGGCGGTTGCCGCTGTCGCATACGACCAGTCTGCCGGCCACTTCGGCCACGCCATAGGGCCAGTGCAGGCTGGCCGAGGTTGGACGGTCAGCGCCGCGATTGGCCAGAACGGATTCACTATCCTCCTGACCCAGCACCAGATCGGCTGGCTGGCCATTGCCTGTTGGCACTTCGCGCCAGATCAGCACGCGGTGGTTCCAGGCATCAGCCACGGCCAATCCGCCGCGCCATGCGCACAGGCCAGTCGGCACATTGAGCGTAGCAGGACCGGGAGGCCCCTTGGCGTTGCGGCCTTCGCGGCAGAAACTCGGCTGGCCGATCAGAATATCGGCAGGCTCATTGTCCGATTGTGGGATCTTTCGCCATCCCAGCAGCCGATGATGCCCGGTATCCGCGACCCATAATGTTCCATCAGGATGCAGGCAGACACCGCGCGGCCCGAACAGGCTTGCAGCGGCGGGAGACAGCGGCGTTGCAACGTCGCCCGGCGACCAGCCGAGTACCACGCGCGGCCCGCCTTCTTCCAGCAGCGGTGTTCCCGCGATTTGCGTCCCTTCGGCTTTAACCGGACGGAAGGAGGGCGCGAGCGATACTTTCATCGCGTCAGCCTCAGTTCGATGGCATCCCCTCGGACGCGTACTGCATGAGGTTGCAATTGCACTTCTGGTGCCGTCAGGCATTCACCGCTTTCGAGCGCATAACGGAAACCATGATGCGGGCAGGTGATGAAGCCATCGGCAATTTCCGCCTGGTCCATCGGCATGCCAAGATGCGCACAGGCGTTCTCGAAACAGGTAACCTTGTCCCCGAATCGCGAAAGCAGCAGCGAACGCCCTTCCAGCTCCAGAACAGAAGTCGTCCCGTCGGGCAATTCAGTCAGTTGCAGAGCATGGAGCCAGCCTTCATGCTCATGCGCGGCGAAGGGAGAAGTGAAATGCACCGTATCACCGCCGCCGCCGCCCAGCCCCTTGGCCTGCTTGACTTCGCGGATTTCGGGCACTTGCTCTGTGATCGCTTTCTTTACCCCGGCATAGAAAGTCAGCGCCGAAGCGGGACATCCATCACAGGCCCCCAGAAAACGCACCACTGCCTTGTCGCCAGATACTTCGACCAGTTCGGCATCGCCGCCATGGCCAGCCAGCGTCGGGCGCACCGTGGCAAGCGCGGCATCGACCCGCTCGAACAGGCTGGCTTTGAGGATGCCATGGCGGCGGAGCACGCAATAGACCACCTCGTCCGCCGCCGCCTGACGCAAGGCCTCGGCTGCGCCGGGCAGCTCACGCAGCGAACGGATCAGGCGACGGAAGGCTTCGGCATTGAGCGCGTCAAGCGCCGCTGCCCGTGCCTGCGCACCATTACGTGCACCTTCTTCCCAGTTCTCTGCCAGCGCTTCCAGCGCGGTCAGATCCCCCAGCAGGCGGGAAAGCGTTGGCTCGGGCCGCTGGGGATCCGCCTCTGACATCGGATCAGGCGTACTTGATGTTCCGGTAGAGGTAAGGCTGAAGCAAGCCGCCCACCAGGCCCCCGGCAATCGCCGCTACCCATAGTGGTGCAACCATGCCAACCAATACAGTTGCAACGGTAGCTGCGGCAGCCCCGGTCACAAGTAGACGGATGGCGAGGGCCGTATCCTGGAACAGCTTGCCCTGAAAAAACAACTTGGTTGAACTGAAAACCATATCAAACATGGTAGTCTCCCTCAGGCCGATTGCATGAAAAACAGCACGGCGAGTCCCATGACTACACCGGGAACTCCGGCGAGCAGGCCGTAAAGCCCGCCCAGTTGGGCTGCCAGTTGCTTGCCCAGCGCAGCCCCGCCAATCTTCAGGCCCGAGAGCGCGCCGCCGACAAGAGCCCCTGCTATTCCGGCCACCAGGGCCAGCAGTAAAATTACGAGCAAATTTACCTCCATTGTTCTCTAAAATCCGCCGTTGGCGCGCGAGGGTTCGCCGCGCACTGCCATTTCAAGTTCGATGATTGTTTGCGCCGCGCTCTCGGCCCGGTCCTGCGCTCCGGCAGCGGCAAATATTTCGCGCGCTTCGCGCAGCAGCTTGATCGCCTCCGCGATGTTGCGTGGATTGCCTGCTTCTCCGTCTTCCGGATCGTCAGGGAGGTTGCAAAGGCAATTGGCCTTGTTCGCTATGGTGTTGGCATATTCAAGCGGAGTGTTGTCCCGCTGGCGCACCTTCAACGCCTCGTCATAGGCTTCCAGCGCGCGGAAACCGTTCTCGACCCGGTGGCTCGATGATGCATATTGCAGCGCATTGCCCAGATTGTTCTGAAGCATTGCATATTCCATCGGCTGATCGATCAGATTGACCGCCGAAAGTCCTTCTTCAAATGATTGCACCGCCAGCGCTTCGCTAATCTTGCCGCTATCGCTCGTAATCGGAACGGAGAGGAAGGCGGTCGCCAGATTGTTGTTCAGAATGGCATATTCGCGTGGATGACGCAGCTTGTTGAACGTCCGCAGCGATCGCTGATAGGCGGATATTGCATCTGTAATTCGCGCCATGCCTGCGCCTGCAAGCGTCTGCAGGGCGAGGCCAAGGTTCATTTCCGCTTCAGCCACCTCTTCGCCGCTGCCGCCCTCTGCCAAAACCGGTATTGCCTGTTTCAGCAGGTCACGAGCCTGTTCGATCGGTGCGGCAATTTCGGAGGGTATTGCCATCAACGCCGTGGCCATTCGCGCACGAATCCGGGCAGTCAGCAGTGCATCCTGGTTTCCGCACTGATGGATTGCCTGTTCATAGAGTTCGATGGCTGCCAGCAGGTCGTCGGCTTCCTTCGGCCGCTGTTGAAGACCCATGGCAATTTCCATGAGCATTTCGGCTTTCTCGATAACCGAAGCGTCACTTTCCTCCACCACCTTCAAGGCGGCCGCCAGTTGATCCTCTGTGCGACTGAGCGCAACCATCCCGACTCTCCCCGGCCTCCCCTTGATCGGATTCGGGCCTTGCAGCCCTTAAAACGAGCGCCGGATGAATTGTCTACCAGTTTTTCGTTATGTAAACTTAGTTATCAGTTACGGGAAGGTCCGCAAGAAGCGCCGCGTCTCCGCTTGACCATCTTACGGGGACGTCCTGCGCCTCGAAGTCGGCGAGGCCATGCGCCTCGAACACATCGAAAGCGCCAACCACCCGATCGCCTTGAGCATTGCGTTGTTTCAACAGCGCTCCTCCGGCCGCCGCGTGAAAGACCGGCAAAATCCGCAAGGTCGCGCCATCGATCAGCACCGCAACTGCATCGATGCCCGAGAAATAGGTAGCGACCAGGCCTGCGGGAAACCGGATCGTCCCGCGCGCGACGGAGATGGTGTGCTCCATGACTTAAGCCTCGGGGGCGATGACGAGCCGCGCCGCGATCTTGGCCGCCACCTTCTCGACCGCTGCAACTACCGGCCCGGAAAGCTCGGTGGCATAGTCCAGCGTTTGCGCTTCGATCAGATAGACTTGCACATCAGAAGGGAAGTCATCGCCAAAGATCTTGCGTCCCACAAACAGGGCGTTGTCCCAACGGAACGCGTGAAGACCCACGCCATGGACCGGTTCTGCCGCAAGCACATCGCCGGGAACCTCGTAGATAGCCCCCGGCTTGCCTTCGGGCTCCCTTGCATCGATCACGATAAGCTGCTGCGCCCCGCGCGCACGGTACATCACTGCCATCCCATCAGTGCCGGCATCCAGCAGCACTACATCAGACGGCAAATCTTCAGCAGCAAGCCGGGCGATGACGGCCGGACCAGCCCCGTCATCACCGCGATTGATATTGCCGCAGCCAATGATCGCAGTGGCAGGTGCGTCTAAATTCGCCACAGGCGGCACGACCACTCGGGTTCAACCGGCAGCATAAGTTCAGGCAGATCACAGAAGCGGCGCTTGATAAGGTAATACATGCAGGTTTCGCAGGGCTGTTCCAGTTCATCAGCCGTGATGGTGTGATCTGTAAAGCCGGCAATCACAAGCTTGGAAGCAAGGTCCTTGCCTTCCGATTGCAGGCGGGACACGATCGCGTTGACCTGCGCGGAGTCTTCGGCTCTGGGGAAGACTTCGGTTTCAAGGCCGCCAGCCAGAAGACCCGCGATTTCCTGCCGTAGGGTTTCGTCTGCATCAGTGGCCATGCGCAACTCCTTCAAATGCGCCAGAGGCGGCACCACCATTCGGGCTCGGCGGGCAAGCTGAGCTCCGGCAGGTCACACCAGCGCCTGTGGACCAGATAATACATGCATTCCTGGCAGCGCATCTCGTCTGCCCCGTACGGCCGAAGCAACCAGCCGGAAATGTCGAGCTTGGCCCTTAGATCATCCGGGTCGAGCGCCCTTAGCTCATCAAGAATGCCCGAAAATTCGCGGTCCGTTTCGGGGAATGGCTCTACCTGCGTTTCCAGCCCTTCGTTGAGATAATCCTCGATCATGCGCAGAAGTGTCGCATGATCGGCCTCCGAAGGCACCACGCCATACCGGGACAAGAGCCATTCGCGCTGGCGCTGCAATTCGGTGTTGTCGCCAGTCATTCCGGCGCATTCTCCCAACGGGTTGTTATTCTATTCGCAGCCTCGGGTGGGAGACATCTCACAACGCCCTCCCACCCGGCGACCCGATATCAAGCTGTGCGGAAGCGGGCCAGTTCCTCGCCCGTTTTCGCATCGTGTGCGTGGACCGTGCAAACCAGGCAGCTGTCGTAGGAACGGCAAACATGCCCGACTTCAACTGGATCGGAAGTATTTGCAATCGGGGTGCCGATGAGTGCCTCCTCGATCGGCCCCAACTCGCCATTGCTCGCCCGCGGACCAACGTTCCAAGTGGTCGGAGCAATGATCTGGTAGTTGTGGATTTTGCCATCGCGCACGTCGATCCAGTGGCACAAGGCACCGCGGGCGGCCTCGGTCGCGCCCCATCCCTGGCCATCACGCTCGGTCGGCTTGATGTACCATTCGTCATTGAGGCGGAACTCGCGCAGAATGCGCTCGGATTCACGATAGAGTTTGCACAGTTCGTGCAGACGGGCGAAGTGACGCAGGTAGATCGAAGCGCCGCCCAGCTTGCGATACATGTCGAGCACCAGGCCATCACTGTGCTGCCAACTCTCGCCGTGATCGCCACCTGCTATCAGCTGGCGAGCCAGCGGCCCTGCTTCAAGACGTCCGTTGTCGCTGTGGCGGACAGCGGTTGACCAGCTGTACTTTCCGTCTGTGTCGATGTCGTTCTTGGCTACCGGATTGGTTGTCCGGTCGAACGGATGGAGGCCGTCACCTTCATCGTACCAGGCATGCTGCATGTCCTCACGGGTGTTGCCCTGATCCATAAGCTTGAAAGTGTCGCTGGCACCATCGAACACGCCCGACTTCATGATGACCGCGCCATTGCGACCTTCGATCGTCGGATTGTTGTAACGGTCTTCATGCGGGAGATAGCCCCAGGAGATGAACTTGCCGTGGCCCTTACCATATTTGTCGAGCCCAATGTCGAGCGACATGCGGATGAACATGCCGAGGTCGGAATTGGCATGTTCGGGTTTTTCGTCCAGCCACGCCATCAGGTCGTCATAAGTCTTGATTTCTTCATAGCGCTCCATCGAGCAACCAAGGAACAACGGTTCGATCCAGTTGCGGCGGAAGTGCTCCAGGATCGACCAGGCGCGGGTCACGTCGGTCAGGGTCGGGGCGCACATCACGCCGCCAGGAACCATGAAGGAAGAATGCGGCCACTGCCCGCCAAGCAGGGCATAGATTTCTACCGGGCGGCCCGAAATGGTCACACCCGCTTCATAGGAGGTCCCTGTGAAGGGCGCATAGCGCTTCACCGCTTCTTCGTAGAACTTGGACTTCGAATAGTTCTGGTTGGTGTAGTCGATCATGAACAGGCCATAATGATGGCGCGGGATCGACTGGATGGTTTCGACGATCTGCCCGAGGTTGCGGGCGAGAATGGCGTTGCGCGGAACGGTCGTACCCCAGGCAGTGTCAAGCGCCCATGCCGCACAGGAAAGGTGCGAGGCACCGCAGATGCCGCATGCACGAGGCGTAACGACAAGCCCGGCCTGTGGATCCTTGTTCTTGAGGATGACCTCGAAGCCGCGGAACATTTCCGCTTGCGTCCATGCATTGGTGACGATCCCGTTCTCGATGTCGACACGGACATCAAGGTCGCCCTCCACCCGGCCAACGGGCGAGATGTCGAGGGTTTGTGTAGCTGCCATTGTAATTCTCCCGAAATTCTGTGTGCGGCGCGCTTCGCTGCGCGCCATGAACCCTCATGAATCAGACGACGAAGATATCCTCTTCGGCCCACGCCGGAGCCGCACCCTTGGCGGCAGCTGTGAGCTTGACGTAGCCGGTACGATCAACCCCTAGCGGCAGATCCTTCGGCACGCCCATCACAGTCTGGGTCTTGAAGACAGTTCCTGGGGCGAGATCGAAGAAGGGGAATTCCGGTTCCGTACAGCCAAGGCAGGGCATGCCAGCACGGGTCTTGGACGAAACGCGGTTCCACAGAATGCGGTTGCAGGGGCTGTGAGTCATCGGGCCGCGGCACCCCAGATCGTAATAGAGGCAGCCCTTGCGCTGACCGAAGGCCGTGGTCGAGACCTTGTAGGCGAAGTGCATGTTGCGGGTGCAGCCCGTCTGCGTGAAGCTGGAGAAGAAGGTCTTTGGCCGATGGAATTCGTCCAGCGTCAGGTCGCCCGCGCGGCCCGTGGCAACGGCGACAAGGATCTGCGTTACCCAGTCAGGGTGAGCGGGGCAGCCGGGAATATTGATGACCGGAAGGCCAGCCTGAGACGTGAAGCCTTCGCCCAGCGCTCCACCCTTGGCCCGCTTGAGGAACTGCAAGCCTTCGCTTTCAGACGGGTTCGGCGCCGTTGCCGGGATGCCGCCCCAGGTGGCGCAATCGCCGATTGCCACAACAAATTGCGCCTTGGCAGAAAGATCCGCCACCCAGTCTTTCATCGGGCGGCCACAGAAGCGATTCCATTCGCCCGTACCGTTGGGCGCATTGATGACGCTGCCTTCGAACACGAAAATGTCGAGCGGGATTTCGCCGGAAAGGCACTTTTCCATCATGACTTTGACATTCTCACCCAGCTCGAGGCCAAGCGAGGGATGCCAAAGGACATTGATGCCAAAATCCGTCACCAGATCGCATGCGCTGGGCTCCTCGGCATTAAGGAAGGACATGGTATTGCCAGAGCAAGCACCGCCTTGAAGCCACAACAGATTCGCCATTTCTCAGTCTCCCAACTTCCCGGCGGAGTGCCCGACCGGCCAAATGCCCGTGCGGGCCATGGGAGGACATTAAGCATGATTCGTGCCAGAAAAATATTAAAGCATTTTCAGTATCTTATGGAGAAGCCCCTATTTTCGGCGAAGAAAATGCAAAGAAACTTTGCACGCACTCCTTGAAACATTCTTTGCAGTCGGAGCCGTAGGAGGTGCGTATGCCAACCGTTCAGGCTAGCCGTGCCGGTTGCCGCAGACCGGGCATTCAACTTCGCCGAACGCCGAATACCAGATGCCTTTGCAGCGCCCGCACCAATGGCCATGCGCACCAGAAAGCCCTGCACCCGCTGTTCGCGTCAGCTTTGTGGAGCCGAGGTCTTGTGGCGCCTCTTGCCCCGGATAGGGCATGCGGGAAAAACGCAAGCGAACAACATTGTCCCGGTCTGCCATTTCACTGCCACTCCCGCTCCTGCTCCTGCATGAGACCACCGTCAGCCATCATGCAGACCGTAGCGCTTGATCTTGTTGGCCAGGCCCACGCGGGATAGCCCCAGCGCGTCGGCAGTCTTGCTCTGGTTCCAGCGAAAACGGGTGAGTGCACCTACCACGACCCGTTGCTCCAGACGCTCGACCATCTCCTTGAGTGTGCCGCCTTCCATTTCCGCCTGCTGGCCGACCTCCGGGGCAACAACGAGATTGTCAAACACGGCCGAGAGGTTACGCTCTGTAATGTAACCACCATTTTCAGCCAGCGCCACCGCGCGCCTGATCTCGCTTTCCAGTTCCCGGACATTACCTGGGTATTGATGAGCCTGCAGCCTGTCGAGCGCACTCTGCGTAATGCCAATTACCCTGCGGCCGACTACTCCGGCATATTTCTCGATGAAGAAATCTGTAAGAACAGGAATATCCTCCCGCCTGTCCCGCAGCGCCGGGATGCTCAGCGAAAAGCCTTTGAGACGATAATACAGGTCACGCCGAAATTCGCCTTTTTCGACCATTTCCAGAAGCGGCCGGTTGGACGCCGCAATGATCCGGACATTGGCATGCAGCAACTTGTCCGACCCTAGCGGTTTAACCTCGCCATTCTGAAGGAAGCGCAGCAGGCTGACCTGGAAACTCGGCGAAACATCTGAAATTTCGTCAAGGAACACCGTTCCGCCATCTGCGGCACGGAACAGCCCAAGCCGGTCTGCGGTGGCTCCGGTGTAAGCCCCCCGCACATGTCCGAACAATTCGGAATGGAGCTTGGAATCCAGCATACCGCCGCAATTCTGTACATGGATCGGAGAATCGACACGTGTAGAGTTGAAATGGATCGCTCGCGCCAGCAGTTCCTTGCCCGTCCCGGTGTCGCCCTCGATGAGGACTGGCAGATCGGTGACTGCCGCCTTGCGCGCTTCAACGATCAAATCAGCCATCTTGGCGCTGGCATAAACGAGCTTCTCGAATTGCGAGTAACCGCCCTTGACTGACATATCCACGCGTTCCTCGAAAATCTGGTCATCGACCGAAATCTTCAGTTCACGCGAAAGAAGGCGATGCCGTCGCGAAAGTTCGTTCATTTCCAGGCTGCGCTTTACCATGAGCGCAATCTGATGAGGTGTTAGCGGCTTGAACAGATAGAGATAGGCGGCAGAGCGACGGACTGCCTCGCTGTCAGCATCGTCGCGATTCTGCGAAGAGACCGCAATTCGACAAACCCCCGGATGTGAAACGCGCGCGCGTGTCAGTACGTTGTCTTGGGCATCGTCCACCGTGTCGAGATCGCAAAGCAAGAGGTGTACTTCGATGTCGTTGAGCCGCTCCTGCGCGGTCTTGCCGTCCTCAGCTATGACCAGCCGGTAATCAGCCCGCTCCTTCAGCCCAGCTCGCGCCGCGCTGATCAGCGCATCGTCGCGCGAAACAACAAGGATCGTCAATTCCCCGGCCAAATGCACCTCCCAACATGCAGCGGACCGCAACTGCTACCGCCAGTCGCGACCGATGTGCAAGGAAAGTTTGCATTTCGCCTGCCAACTTAACAATGAAATGTGCTTGGAGGCTGGTCACAGGCGTTGTCGCGTGCGCAATTCCCGCGTGAATGCAGCTAATCGCCGCCCAGAACCCGCTTTTTGAGCGAATGGAGCGCAAACCACACGCATCCCAGGACCGGCAGCACCAGCAAAGCGATCGCAACTTCCGGATCAACCCAGTCAAAGTGATGGGACGCACCCTTTATGGCATACCCTAGCAGGCCGATGGCATAATAACTCACGGCCACTACGGAGAGGCCCTCGACGATCTGCTGCAAGCGCACTTGCATCGTCGTGCTGCGCTCCATCGATCGAAGCAGTTTCGAGTTCTGGTTCTCGATCCGCGTCTCGATACGGGCGCGCAGCAGTTCGGAGATTTGGCGCGCACGCCGTGTCAGCTGGCGTTCGCGCTCAGTCAAGGCGGCGCAGGTGCGCGCTGCCGGCAGGAAGCGGCGTTCAGTGAAGTCGACGAGCGAAGCGAACCCACGGATCGGTTCCGGAGCAAGTTGTGCGAGTCTCTCTTCCACCAGACGCGAATAGGCTGCGGTAGCGTTCATGCGATAGTCAATTGACGTGGCAATGGTCGAAAGTTCCAGGCTGAGGTCAGACAATTGTGCCAGCAAATCATCGTCAGAGGCCACCGAGGAAGTGACGGCCTTGGCAAGTGCGGCCAATTCGCGTTCGGCCGCGTCCAGCCTTGGCCAGGCCTCTTGTGCCACCGGCAGCCCCAAGAGCGCCTTGTTGCGGTAATTCCCAAGCTCCTGCAATTGCTGCAGTTGCCGGGTGAGATCACTCCGGTCGACTTCCCCGGCTGACACCACAAGGCGCCCCCGGCCATCGGGGTGAATGCGAAAATCCGACCAGATACGCACTCCCTCGGAGAGGCCGCACGACACAAGCTCGCTGCGATTGAAATCAACCGCGGGCAATGCCCTTTCGACTTCGGCTTCGTCGCCACCAACCCAGATCGATGTCGCGCGAATGATTGCGCCCGGCAGGGTTTCCACCCAGTCAATGGCCTCGCCCACCGAAGAGTCCAGTCCGGGGGCGAGCAAAACTTCGATGGCGCGTCCCGGACAAAACACTGTCAGCGTCGAACCTTCGCTCTGTCGCTCCCATGTAAAGGAGACGTCGCCGGAGAGTGCACCTGACAGGTGGCGCGGATTCTCTTCATCCGATTGGCTTCCGCACAGAGCGGACAAGACTGAGCGCTCCGCCTCACGCTCGCCAGGCCCAACCTCAAGCACCCACTGGAACACTGCGACCGGCAGTTGCAACAGCGGCCAGCGACGCAAATGCATTTCGCTGACAACTTGCCGCCGCAACTCATGTTCTCGCATAGCCTCATTCCCTGCCAGTGGATTCCGGGCCAGACCTATTCAAACAAGCGCGAAGCCGCAATGCCGGTAAAATCGATCTCGGCTAGCTGCCATCGGACATGGCAGCAACGAAGGGCAGCTATCCGCAAGATGAGCCCTAAAACCTGCCGTTCCGGTTCGTCCGACGTTGCTGCCAGATCGAGCCCACTGATCCGATGTCCGCTTCCAGGAGATCGTCGTTGAACCTTCGATGGCTGGATGGAGGGCGCAAAGCTGACGCGAGCAATCGACTCCAATTTGCAGAGACTGGAGTCGCTCTCCTCTGCCGATCAGCCTGATTGCTCCGCCTCAAACACCCGCTTACCCTTGCGCCGGAACAGCACGAGCGCCTGCGCACCATCCGGACCGCGCAGCTTTGCCGCGACAGTGAGGAACGCGCCGAAAAGTGCGGCGCGATCGTCGTCGGTCAGCTCGACCAGCTCAGCTTTGGCGACCAGCCCGCCGAGCTCGATCAGCTGCCGGGTCCGTTCGCGGCGTTTGATCTGCCATTCGCGCATGTCTGTTCGTGCCTTTGCCGCCTCAAGCCGATGCCGCGCCGCCGTCGAGCGGAAGAGTGCCGTCCGGCTGCTGGCCAGTTCCGCTCGAAGTGTCGCGTGACTTGCCCTGAAAGAATGCCGCGCCGCGCTTGCGCCATCCCTCCCCTGTCGCCTTGTCGATATTGGCAGCAGCATCGAGCAGCGCGCCAGCGAGGACATCAGCATCGAGCGCGTCGGCTCCGGTTGCCGTGACCAGCGCGCCGAGATCGCGCACGCGGCGTTCCTTCAACTGCTTGGCCTTGTCGGCCAGGGCCTTCAGTTCCGAATCAAAATCGCGGGGTTTGCGCATGGGAAGTCTCCATCGTTGGTGTGATGGGGCGATGATAATCTCTGAGCTTTCCCAATGCAGTAAGGTCGCCGGGACAGTGTGATACCGCCTAGTCCCGATCAGGATTTTATCATGAGAGGGCGCGCTTATACGTCGTGCCGACGTTGCTTTTGCGGTGTAACTGGATTGCCGTCATGGCAATCTTTCACTTCAGCGCAAAGGTCATCGGAAGGTCAAGCGGACGCAGTGCCGTTGCGGCGGCAGCCTATCGGGCTGGCGAGCGATTGCACGATGAGCGCATCGATAGAACCCACGACTTCACCAACAAGGCAGGTGTCCTTCACTCCGAAGTGATGCTGCCAAAAGGCGCACCCGAAGCCTTCGCTGACCGGGCCACTTTGTGGAATGCGGTCGAGGCCGCCGAGAAGCGCAAGGATGCCCAGCTCGCCCGTGAGGTCGAGTTTGCCCTGCCGCGCGAACTTACCAAGAAGGACAACATCAAACTGGCGCGCGAGTTCGTCAAAGCCGAGTTCGTCGAGAAGGGCATGATCGCCGATCTCAATGTCCATTGGGACATTGGCGAGGACGGCAATGCCAAGCCCCACGCCCATGTCATGTTGACGATGCGCGATGTCACCAAGGACGCCTTTGGCGCAAAGGTGCGCGACTGGAACAAGACTGCGCTGATCGAGCAATGGCGAGAGCGCTGGGCCGATCATGTCAACCGCGCGCTGGCAAAACGCGACATCGATGCGCGGATCGATCATCGCAGCCTGGAAGCGCAAGGCATTGCGCTCGAACCGCAGGACAAGATCGGCCCTGCAGCCTCGCGCATTGGAGGACGCGGGCTGGAAGCCGAGCGGATCGAAGAACACCGCGCCATTGCGCAACGCAATGGCGAGCGGATCATCGCCAATCCAGCCCTTGCCTTGGATGCGATCACGCACCAGCAGGCGACGTTCACGAAGCGCGACCTTGCCGCATTTGTTCACCGGCATAGCGACGGCAAGGAGCAGTTCGACGCAGCCTACAATGCCGTACGCGCATCGCCCGATTTGATCTATCTGGGCAAGGACGGACGCTGGCAGGATCGGTTCACCTCGCGGGCGATGATCGAGACCGAGCAGCGCCTGCATCGCGCCGCCGACACGATGGCCGCGCAGGCCAAGCACAGCATCAACGATGTCCAGCGAAATGCCGCATTCACCAGCGCAGTGAAGCGCGGCCTGACTCTATCGGGCGAACAGAAATCCGCCTTCGAGCATGTGACCAAGAAGGGCGGTCTTGCGGTGGTCGTTGGCTATGCCGGGACAGGCAAGAGCGCCATGCTCGGCGTGGCGCGCGAGGCTTGGGAAAGCGCAGGCTACACTGTACGCGGCGCAGCCCTGTCCGGCATTGCTGCCGAGGGACTGGAGAACGGCTCAGGCATCGCATCGCGCACAATTGCCAGCCTTGAGCATCAATGGGGCAAAGGACGAGACCAACTCCATGCAAAGGACGTACTCGTCATCGACGAAGCGGGCATGGTCGGCACCCGCCAGATGGAGCGCGTGCTGTCCCATGCCGCCAAGGCCGGTACCAAGGTCGTCCTGGTCGGCGACCAGCAGCAATTGCAGGCCATCGAGGCTGGCGCGGCATTCCGGGCGATCCATGAACGCCAGGGCGGCGTCGAGATCAGCGAAGTCCGCCGCCAGCTTTCGGCATGGCAGCAGGATGCGACCCGGCAGCTTGCTACGGGCCGAACCGGCGAAGCGATCCGCACTTACGAGGAACACGGCATGGTCCATGCCGCCGACACCCGCAAAGATGCGCGTGCCACCCTGATCGAGCGCTGGAATCGGGAACGGCAGGTCAGCCCGGACGACAGCCGGATCATCCTTACGCACACCAATGACGAGGTGCGCGAACTCAACCAAATGGCGCGCGAGAAGATGCGCGAAGCTGGCGCGCTGGGTGCCGATGCCACGATCAAATCGGCGCGCGGCGAGCGGCAGTTTGCGTCAGGCGACCGCATCATCTTCCTGCAGAACGAGCGCGGGCTTGGCGTCAAGAACGGAACGCTTGGCAAAGTTACAATGGCTAGCGCGCAAAGCATGGCCGTGCGCACCGACGATGGCTGCGAAGTCGCCTTCGACACCAAGGACTACGCCCATATCGATCATGGCTACGCCGCCACGATCCACAAGGCGCAGGGTATGACGGTGGACCGCGCCCATGTGCTCGCGACACCGGGCATGGACAGCCACTCCGCCTATGTCGCCATGTCACGCCACCGCGACGGACTGGCCCTCCACTATGGCCGCGATGACTTTGCCGACCAGTCCAAACTGGTTCGCACGCTGAGCCGCGAGCGCAGGAAGGATATGGCGGGCGACTACAAGCCCGAGCAGGCCTTCGCCGAACTGCGCGGAATCAGCTTCCGCGAGCGGATCGTGGAGGTAGTTCGGCGGGTTCCCAAAGCGGCCAAGTCCATCTTCGGAAACTTCCGCCCTCAGGCTCGCCAGCTCGAACCAATCCCGGTGCAGGCGAACAAGCAGGACGAGCAGCGCCGCGCAGTCGAACGCTACGCCCGCGCACTTGGCGATTTCGGCACAATGCAGGCCCAGGGCTTGCCCGTCCTGCCGCACCAGAAGGCCGCACTGGAGAAGGCGGGAAAGGCGCTCGAAGCGATCCGGCCCCATGCCGCCAGCGATCTCGCAAAGGCGCTGGAGCGGCATCCCAAGCTGATTGCAGAGGCCGCTGGTGGGCGCAGCCACGAAGCCATACGCGCCATGCAGGAAGAAGCCGCCGTGCGCACCGATCCGGCGCTGCGAACCGAGCGCTTTGTCACCGACTGGCAGGGGTTGAGCACGGAGCGCAAGCAGCTTGAACAGCAAGGCGACCGAGCGGGTGCTGCCCGCGTCTCAGCCAAGCTGACCGAGCTGGCAAAAGGGCTTGAACGCGATCCGCAGGTTGAAGGCCTGTTGCGCGGCAAGACCCGCGAACTTGGCATCGATCCAAAGCCCGAACGCAGAATCGCGAACGAACTCACCGCAACCCTCGCTCGTGAGCGCACCCGCGCATTCGACATGGGCATCTAGGAGAAACGACATGGAAGACGGCCACATCGAAGAAGTGCAGCTGGACCTCGAAGTCGAGGAACCACCAACCCCGGAACCAGAACCGGAAGGCGTAACAGAAACCGATCCGGCAACGGAAGCGTTCGCTCGTCTCGAAGGCGAAATGGCGATGGTGCGCCATACGGTCCAGAACATGGCGAGGGAGCGAGCCGACATCGTTGTTCCGGACTACACCGCCACACTCGGCCAGATAGCCGATCAGCTGGCGCAGGTCTCGGATACTTTGAGCAAGATCGGCAACAAGCCCGCCATCGAGCTGACCCCGGAAGACATTGCAGTTCAGATCAAGCGCGCTTCACTCGACATGCTGCGCGACAGCAGCGACCTGTTCCGGCACGGACGCAAAGACTTCGACAGCGCCGCCGCGCAGCTCAGTGCGATGGTGGGGCGTGTCCGCGCCGAGGACGACCAGAAGCGCCAGACCTGGCGTTTTGCAGGCATAGGGCTGGCTGCCGGTATCCTGCTATGGGCGATCCTACCCGGTACCATCGCCCGCGCCATGCCCGAGAGCTGGCATTGGCCCGAAAGGATGGCTCGCAAAGCCGTTGGCGAGCCGACTATCGTGGAAGCCGGTATTCGGTTGATCCGATCACAGAATCCCGAGGCATGGGAGGAAATCGCCGAGGTTGCCAGGATCCTAAATGCAAATCGCGACAGCTTCGAACAATGCAAAGATAGGGCACAAAATACTGAAAAGTCAGTTGAATGTACTTTTCACTACGCCGAGAAAGGGATCGGCTACTAGCCAGGAAGTCCTTTGCATTGGCTAAACACAAATGAAAAATGGCCTCCATCCCAAAATGGAGCGGACGCCTTTAGTCGATGTTGGCATTGCGAACACCGCAATGCCGCCCTTCGGGTCGTCTTGGTGCAGGGCTGCTGCTAATTGGATAAATCGTGAGGCATTTCACCCTCACCAGAAGGTTGGCACCGATCTGAGAGAGCAAGTTCAACCCGGGAACGTCCTTCGTCGCTGGCGATGGCCAAATCGATGGGGCGGCCGCCCAAGGCTTCGCTATGCGTGTTCATGAATTCAATCGCGGCTTCACGTCCTAGAACCATCATGGCCATACGCGTTGTTTCACCCTGGCGGCGCGATGCCGCGGGTGTAAGGCGAGGCAACGCATTGCGCCGCGTCACCATGTGCGCGCAACGTCTGGATGGATTATAGATATCGAAGGGAAGGACATGTCTCGCTCCTCGCTGCAAGTGGGAGCACAACCTGTCTCTCAGTCGCAGCCACTCGAAAAAATCCCTGCGATGTGGATTGCTCTAGCACAGGATTGACCCGTTGCCTCACGATTTCTCACCGTGACCCTTGTTTCGGCGAACTAAACATATCCGACTTCTACAACTATCATGTTCGAACACCGATGCCAGACCTTCAAGACTTCAGCTCTGGTCGTAGCTGTAGCGGATTGACCTCTCGATCGCTTCAATGAATTGTTCGCCATACTGTTTGGTGGACACATGGTCCTGTTCGTCCTGCCCAAGTGTATGGCCCCGGCCAAAAGTGCGGGAGAGCCTCGAAAGAAAATCCGGTTCGCCTTCAGCCATATGCCGGATAAGCGCCTGCAATATGCGTTCGTGAGCGAGTACCCTGCGTTCAAGATCGGTGTTCTCGATTGTCATGTGCGTGGGTCTTTCAGTTATCTGATGATTGCACCAACTCGGCTGCCACCATTTGGCTGACACTGCCCCCTTTCGAGAGCTCGGCAACCGAGTGCGTTCCTGCTCCCGGTTGCCGTCAGCAAATCAGCGCTAGCCAGCCTGACTGCCGGCCTGCTCCTTGACCTCATTCGATTCTGCAGTCTGGGGATGCAAGTTGATGGCATATCGCTTGCCATTGTCCGCATCCTTCACGTCATAGCCGTAGCGCTCGTCCTGCTTGGGCGCATTGGCTTCATCCTTGAGGTCGGACTTGCGGAATGCAAGGACGTCACCGCCCTTTTCAGGGGTGATCCGGCCCTTGCCGACGCTGCTGTCGTAGTTCTTGATCTTGCCGTAATAAGTCATGGTGATTTCCTTCAGATGTGCTTGCAGCCCGCCAGAATTGACCTGGCTGCGACTAAGAGGCGAAACTGAAGGAGGTGGCTTCTCTCAACTGGAAACCTGAGACCGTCGATTGCGGCTGGTAGCTGACTTATAAATGGTGCTTGCGACTCTCAGTTACAAGCTTTCCGCTGTCAGAATATCCATCACTTCATCGAAATTTTCATGTACGTTGATCTGAGTGCCGCCTGAAAAGTTCAGGATCGCCCCCCATTCGCCCCTGCCGCCGAAAAGAATTTTCTCGGCACAACACGATACTGCCGTTCCGTCTGTACGATGGAACATGACGAAATCAGGCTTCATTGACATATAGATCTCTTCGAATACTTGATCCGTTTACTCTGAGTTGATTTCTCGATCTCGGCTCTCGCCCTTTTCCCGTTGGGATTTTTCCCTATCGAGCTTCACCTTACGCGCCTGTTCGGCGAGGCCGCGCCAGGTCTTCTCCGCTCGAATTTCGCGTTCTCTTACGTTGTCGAGGGTCGCGCTCTCTGCCGCCGCCGCCGCCGCATCCGCGCGCTCGCGGTAGAACTCATATGAGTCGGCCATTTAGGGCTCCAATTCTGCTTGGAGGAATCTGAGCGCGACGAACGAGCCGCCGCGCTCAAATGAAGAATCAATCGGCGGCCGAGAGATTGACCGCGCTGGCCTTACCGTTGCGTCCGGTCTCGACTTCATAGTTGAGCCGCTGGTCCTTATCGAGCGTCGTCATGCCCGCCGCCTGAACGGCAGAAATATGCACAAAGCTGTCGGCAGAGCCGTCATCGGGCTGGATAAAGCCATAGCCCTTGTCGCCATTGAAGAATTTTACAGTACCGATAGTCATTTCGCTTCCTTTCAAGAAACGGTTTAGGCCTGTCCGCGCGATTGCGAGCAGGGGTCGTGCGTCAAGTCGTCAATTGAAAGGAGGTCGTCATATCCAAGGCGCGAAAATCGGAATTTTCCGGTTTCCTAACCAGGCGTCGATATCCGTCGAAATTCAACGTGAGCAGATTTGGTCGGGCGGCTTCTTGCGAACTAGACGATCGCTTCGGAGCCCGTTTTTGTCAGAACCGAGTTGGAAAACTGGGCCTTGCTCCAGGCACAGGCTGCGGCAGCGCCCAGCCCATGCTGGAAGTCGCTGATACGACCAGCGATGCGTGAAGCCTTCGCGAGTTTGGCCAAGCGGTCGTCATCATTCGCGGCACCGTCCGCACCCATAAGGGCTCGCTGGTGCTCGGCATATTGATAATTGAGGTCCATGTCGGCTCTCCTGCTGTGGCGGGAATGCTGATGCATGGCCGCGAGTGTCTCGTGTCGCTCAGTCGATCATCGTGGCGACGAGACGTCGCAACTCGGCAATCGGCATGTGACTGGATTTTGTCCGGTCACGGTCCGCGCCATTTGCATGTATGGCGCCATAGCGCGGCGAAAGTTTGGGGCGCGACGTATCGCGCAGGTTCATTGCATTCATTTTTCTTATGTTCGGCAGGTTCTTCCCGCCGCCTTATTCTAAAGTGTCAGCGCCTGTATCCGCGTTTGCGGCCACCAGCGGGCCCTTGCCCGGGTGTTCGTTCGCGGAAGACGATCCGGCCCTTGGTCAGATCATAGGGCGTCAATTCGACATGTACGCGGTCTCCAACGACCGATTTGATACGATAGCGACGCATCTTGCCTGCAGTGTAGCAGATAAGCCGATGCTCATTATCGAGTGTGACGCCGAAGCGGCCATCGGGCAGGATCTCATTGATCTCACCTTCCATCGTAATGAGCTCTTCCTTCGCCAATCCATCTTCCTTGCGTACGAAAAATCATCCGCGCGGACGTATTCCGCTGCGGAGCCATGTTGGATGAAATGGAAGTGGTGCCGATCTCGCGCTTGTGCGCTCATTGCGGCAATCATAATCCGTCGCAAACGACGTTAGGCAATATCTATATAGCAGCGTGCAAAAAAATTTCAATGGTGCTGGTCAAATGGTTTGGAAATTGTCGCATATGTTGACGTGACCCGCTCCGACCGGATCGCACTCATTGAGCTTCAGACTGACGCCGATGCTCGGCCAGCGCATCCTCCAGACTGGAATATCTGTATGGGCCGACACGGTATTGGGTGACAGTCACCGCAGTGATCCCTTCGGGCAATACCGGCGATGGAATCGGTTTTACCGAGCCACCCTCGTTCTCCCACTCGTTTGTCGCCTGAGCCTTGCTGCCTGGCGCTTCGGTATCCTGGTTCATGCTATTGGAGCCTTTCCGATGGAAGCTGGCCCCGGGAAATGCCGGTCCAGGACGGAACCGCCTCGGTCCGAACGGCTCTGATGCGCCTTTCATAGTAGCCAACGAGATCGAAATAGGTCTTCCGATCTTCCAACGAGGCCGACCGGGCCGCATTGGCCTTTGCGAGCTCGTAATTGAAAATCAGTTGATCGAGCGTCATGGCGAACTCCTCTCACACCTCGCAGGAAAAGGCGGCCGGGGCTTGTCCGCCCCGACCGCGATAGAGCGCTAACCCTGCTGGGCGCGCGCCTGCTGTTCCTGCAGGCTGGGACCTTCGCCCTGCTGCGGCTGCAGGTTGATGGCCCGCTTGTTGCCGCCGTTGACCTCGCTGGTGTCGTAACCGTAGCGCTGATCGACGCTGGGCTCCTGTGCTTCCTGTTGCAGGTCCTTCCGCCCGAACGGCAGCGCGTCGCCGCCCTTGTCCGGGGTGATCATGCCGGTGCCCTTGCCACTGTCGTAGCTCTTGATCTTGCCGAAATGTGTCATGTTATGTCCTTCAGTATGACTGCAGCGCGCCAGAATTGGACCGGCTGCGACTAAGAGGCGGAACTGAAGGAGGTGGCTTCTCGAAACTGGAAGCCTAAGACCGTCGATTGCGACTGGTAGCTACATTGTAGATGGGCGCACTTGGATGAATATACAAGTCCGAACCGAAAACATATTCAAGGGAGGATCAATGCTGGAGCGGCACCCATCGCGACCAATTCACGGAAAATGAATAGCATCCAATTTGGCCTGAGATCGCCATAATCATCAACGCACAGTGTGAACTGCTAAGATCATGCACTCACTGCGAAGCAGCATGGGCTGCGCAATAGTCTCCCCACGCTTCCATCAGCTTGACGCGTGCGCCCGGATTGTCCGGCGTCCCGAGATAGGTGGTGCGGCGATAGGCTGCTTGGACCGCATCCGGCGTCTTGTGCGCCAGGGCGGCTTCGACGACCGCATTGGGAAAGCCTTCGTTCGCGGCCCAGTCGGTAAAGCTGGAGCGGAAACCGTGGACGTGGAAGGGCTCCTGCATATCGCGCATGACTTTGAGCAGCGTCATGTTGGACATCGCCTTGCCTGTCATGCCGGGGAAGACCACTTCGGCTCCCTCCATCTGCATTGCCTCAGCCTTCGTAAGGACCGCCAGAGCTGCTTCTGACAGTGGCACGATGTGCGCCCTGCTGCGCTTCATGTGTTCGGCTGGGATTGTCCAAAGGCGCTGATCCAGATCGAATTCATCCCATCTAGCAAGGCGCACTTCCTGCGAGCGAACGCCCGTCAGAATGAGGAGGTCGAGTGCAAGGCGCGAATAAGAAGGCTTGCGCCGCAACGCGGTCAAGAATGAAGGAACGGCGACGTATGGCATCGCCTTTCGGTTTGCCGGTTTCTTGACCTGTCGCGGGAGTCCTCGCCCCGCTTTCAAACTGCTGTTGCCCGATGGAGCCTCCGTGGAGCGCCAGCCCTTTGCATGGGAGTAAT
>CAYOSE010000006.1:0-55258 GCA_964406535.1 uncultured Sphingomonadaceae bacterium | reverse complement strand
GCTGCACGGCGAACTGGGGCCAACAAGGGGGCAGCCATGTTTCGCATTCTCAAGATTCTGCTGGTCGCCACGATCGGCGTGCATGCGCTGCTTTATGCACTGCAGAATATCGCCAATCTGGGCGTGGTCGTCGACCTGATGGCCTATGTGATGGGCAATGCCGAGCACGAGGCTTATCCGGACAGCTTGTTCTTCGCCGTCAACGTGCCCGCGCTGCACTGGTTCGCCGCCATCGTGGTGATCGCTGGCGAAACCGCCGTCGGCCTGTTCGGCCTCAAGGGCGCATGGGACATGCTGCGCGCCCGCAGCGGCAGCGCCGAAGCGTTTCACGCGGCCAAGAAATGCGGGCTGTGGGCAGCGGGCCTCGCGCTGCTGGTCTGGTTCGGCTTCTTCATGACCATCGGCGCCACCTTCTTCCAGATGTGGCAGACCCCAGTCGGGCTCGGCTCGATGGAGGGGGCGTTCATGTATGCAGTGGCCAGCGTCGTGACGATGCTGTTCGTCTATCTGACCGAGGATTGAGCACGCGCGGTCGGCACCGCCGCCTCCCCTACTCAACCTTGCTGGTCAGCTGGACGAAGACGTCTTCCAGGTCAGGCTCACGCGTGGTCACGTCCTCGATCCCATAGCCGTGGCTCTGGACGATGCCGAGCACCTGCCCGGCGCTGGTAGCGTCGCGGTCATAGGTAACTTCGAGAATGCGCGGCTCGACCACTTCGGCCTTGGCAAAGCCCTCTTCCATCACCGGACCGGCCAGATCCTTGTCGACCGCGATCCGCACGATTTTCTCGCGCGCCATGCCTACCAGTTCGCGCGTCGGCTTGTTGGCGATCAACTCGCCGTGGTTGATGATGGCGATGCGGTCGCACAATTGCTCGGCCTCTTCGAGGTAGTGCGTGGTCAGCACCACCGTCACGCCTTGCGCGTTGAGGTCGTTGACAAGGTCCCACAGCTGGCGGCGAAGTTCGACGTCGACGCCCGCCGTCGGCTCGTCCAAGACGAGGATCGGCGGCGAGTGCACCATCGCCTTGGCGATCAGCAGCCGCCGCTTCATCCCGCCCGACAGCGTTCGGGCATAGGCGTCGCGCTTGTCCTCCAGCCGCACGGCTTTCAGCAATTCCTCCGACCGGCGCAGCGTCTTGGCAATGCCGTAATACCCGCCCTGATTCTCCAGCACCTCGAACGGCGTGAAGAAGGGGTCGAACACGATCTCCTGCGGCACGATGCCGATGTTGAGCTTGGCATTGCGGTGGTCGCGGTCGATGTCATGGCCCCAGATGCGGATCGTGCCGCTAGTCTTGGAGACGAGGCCCGCCATGATGTTGATCAGCGTCGACTTGCCCGCGCCATTGGGGCCGAGCAGGCCGAACACCCCGCCCTCGGGCACATCGAACGACAGCCCCTTCAGCGCCAGCTTGGGCGCGGCATTGCCGGCGCCGGCATATTCCTTGACCACATCGCGGATTTCGATGGCGGGCGTGTTTTCGGCGGTATCGGACATGCTGCGCCAGATGACGCTTCGCGAGGCCCGCGTAAAGCCCCCGTTACCAGCCGATTGTGCAGCTGCGCGCCAATATATTGCCTGACGCGCGCGAGGGCGGTAACGCAAAGCCATGAGCAACACCTCCGATTCCGCCCCCGAAACCACCTTTGTCGAAACGCCACGCGTCTGGTGCGACGGCGCGGGCGACATCCGCAGCGGCGAGAACTATCGCTCCGCAGCGCTCGGCCATCCGCGCGTATGGATGCAGATCGACGAGAAGGGTTATGTCGATTGCGGCTATTGCGACCGGCGCTTCATCCTCGAAGGCGGACCGGCCGATACTGGCGCTACGGGCCACGACAAGGCCGCCTGAAGGCGCTCCTGCGGGCTGGCGGCACTGCCTGTGTTCCGGTCAGCGCCGGTTCAGTCTGCCTGGCGTATCCGGGCCGGATAACTGGAGATCTGCCATGAAGTCTTTCCTGTCCCTAGCCGCCGCCGCTTTCGCCCTCGCCGCCCCGGCGCTGACCGCCGCGCCCGCCAGCGCCCAGACCGCGCAGGAACGCAGCGAGGAACGCCTTGCCAAGATGCTCGAAGGCCGCGAGGCGGGGGAGCCACAGGCCTGCATCCGGGCCCTCAATTCCCGCGATATCGAGGTCATCGACTATGTCGGGATCGTCTATGAGAGCGGCGACACGATCTGGGTTTCGCGCGTGAAGGATCCGCGCTCGCTGCGCTGGTCGGACATTCCGGTATTCGATCGCTACGGCAGCCAGCTGTGCAAGTTCGACGTGGTCCGCACCGTCGACAGCTCGACGCACATGTATTCGGGCGCGGTCTTCCTCGAGGACTTTGTGCCCTATCGCAAGCCGGACGCCGAGTAAGCTTTCGCGTGACGGCCCGGACACCCCGTTTCTGGGCCGCCGACCTGCTGCATGTATGGTTTGCCACGCTCGGGCCCGCCGACTGGTTCGGCGGCTCCGACGCGGTCGACGATCTGCTACGCGCCCGGTTTGGCCACTGGATCGAGCCACTGGCCGGGCAGTCGCCTGCAAGCTTTCTCCGCGATCCGCAAACGGCGCTCGCCAGCGTGCTGCTGTTCGACCAGCTACCGCGCAATCTGTTTCGCGGGACCGCGCAGACCTTTGCCTATGATCCGCTGGCCCGCGCGATCACCCGTGGCGCTTTGGCGCGCGGCCACTTCGCGGCGCTGGCAACGGATACGCAGCGCCAGTTCCTCGCCATGCCGCTGATGCATTCCGAGCGTATTGCCGACCAGCGGCTGAGCCTCGGCATCTTCCGCCAGCTGCCCCGGCGGAGCGGCTGGGACTTTGCCCGCAGCCATTACCAGATGGTCGCCCGCTTCGGGCGCTTCCCGCATCGCAACGAGGTGCTGGGCCGCCAAAGCACACCCGCCGAGGAGGGCGCGATCGCCGCCGGGTTCAGCTGGTAACGCGCTCTTTCGCCGTCCGGCATTCGCCCGCCACCGGGCAATGCGGACAGTCGAGGAAGGACGGGCGGCAATATTTCTGCCCCAGCTTCTTCAGCAGCAGGTGATGTTCGTCCATGTCGGCGGCGGACCATTCAGGCGGCAGGATCGGCATCAGCGCGGCAAAGGCGCGCGGCGTATCGGTCTTTTCGGGGATGAACCCGATCCGCGCCATGGTGCGGCGGTGATGCCCCTCGATCACCATGACGGGCCGGTCGAACGTGCTGGTGTTCATCACCTGCGCGCTGATCTTGCGCGCGACTCCGGGGAGCGCCTCCAACCAGAGCATCGCCTCCTCTGTGGGCAGGTTGGAGAGATGCCGCATATCCAGCGCGCCGCGCTCCGCGATGATGGCATTGAGGCAGGCCTTGAGGCGTTCGGCGGAAACTTTGGGAAAGGTCTGCGCGGACAGCATCGCTGCCAGCTCTCCCACATCGGCTGCCGCCACAGCTTCCCATGAGCCATAGCGCGCGAGCAGCGCGTCGGTGGAGGCGTTCGAGATCGCCGTCTTGGTCTGCGCCCCGATAACGCCCTGCACCAAGGTCCATTCGGGTGTGCGACGCTTGTCGGGCGGCCTGACGACCCGCCCGAACCGCTCAATCAGCGCCGCGTGGATGCGCCGCAGCTGGTCTGTGCGCGGATCATCGAGGGGGAGTCGGCCTTCCAAATCAATCCGGCAACGCCTGTATATGGACGAAGCTCATCTTGTTGCCCTCGGGATCGCGCACGTAAGCACCGTAGAATTCCGGGCCGTACTGCGGGCGAGGTCCGGGCTGCCCTTCATCGGTTCCACCATGGGCAAGGGCCGCCGCGTGCGCGGCCTGCACCGCCTCCTCGCTCTCGCAGATGAAACCGGGCATGATGCCATTACCCGCAGCGGCGGGTTGGCCGTTTTCCGGCCTGGTGATCCAGACCTGTCCGTCATCCGCGAACTTGTAGCAACAAGCGACGTCGCCATATTCGACGTCCAGCTTACCACCAAGATGCGGCATGACCGCATCGTAGAACGCGCGCGACCTGGCGAGCTCGTTGGTTCCGATCATAACATATCCGATAGGCATAGACTGACTCCCGACTGAGACTGGGGTAAGAACATAACAAGAACATAGTGTCGGTCAAGTCCTGTCGGCCTCACTCCCATTCGATCGTGCCGGGCGGCTTCGACGTATAGTCATAGACCACGCGGTTGATGCCCTGCACCTCGTTGACGATGCGGGTCGCGACCTGCGTCAGGAACCCGGCATCGAAGGGATAGACGTCCGCCGTCATCCCGTCGGTGCTGGTGACAGCGCGCAGGCCGCACACCGAATCGTAGGTGCGCGCATCGCCCATCACGCCGACCGTGCGGACCGGCAGCAGCACCGCGAAGGCCTGCCAGATCGCATCGTACAGGCCCGCATTGCGGATCTCTTCCAGATAGATCGCATCGGCCTTGCGGAGGATATCACAGCGCTCCTTAGTGACCTCGCCCGGAATGCGGATCGCGAGGCCGGGACCGGGGAACGGATGCCGCCCGACAAAGCTTTCGGGCAGGCCCAGCTCGCGGCCCAGCGCGCGCACCTCGTCCTTGAACAACTCGCGCAGCGGTTCGACCAGCTGCATGTTCATGCGTTCGGGCAGGCCGCCGACATTGTGGTGGCTCTTGATCGTCACCGAGGGCCCGCCGGTGAAGGAGACACTCTCGATCACGTCGGGATAGAGCGTGCCCTGCGCGAGGAAGTCCGCCCCGCCCACGGCATTGGCCTCCTTCTCGAACAGGTCGATGAAGGCCGCGCCGATGAACTTGCGCTTCTTTTCCGGGTCGGTGACGCCAGCGAGGCCGCCGAGGAACATCTCCTCCGCCTCCACATGGACGAGCGGGATGTTGTAGTGGCCCTTGAACAGGCTGACGACCTGTTCGGCCTCGTTGGCGCGCATCAACCCGTGGTCGACGAAGACGCAGGTCAGCTGGTCGCCGATCGCCTCGTGGATGAGGACCGCCGCGACCGAGGAATCGACCCCGCCCGACAGGCCGCAGATGACCTTCCCGTCACCCACCTGCTCGCGGATTTCGGCGATCTTGGTCTTGCGGAATTCGGCCATGGTCCAGTCGCCCGCAAGGCCGCAAACATGGCGCACGAAATTGGCGATCAGCTTGGCGCCGTCGGGCGTATGCACGACCTCGGGATGGAACTGGGTGCCGTAGAACTTGCGCTCCTCGTCGGCGATCACGGCGAAGGGCGCGCCGTCGCTGGTGGCGACAATCTCGAAGCCGTGCGCGAACTCGGTCACCTTGTCGCCATGGCTCATCCACACCTGGTGGCGCTCGCCCACCTCCCACAGCCCGTCGAACAGCGCGCATTCCTTGGTCACCGTCAGATAGGCGCGGCCGAACTCGCCGCCCTCGCCCGTCTCGTGGCCGGGCCGCACCTGCCCGCCCAGCTGGTGGCTCATCACCTGCTGGCCATAACAGATGCCGAGGATCGGCAGGCCCGCCTCGAACAGCATGTCGGGCGCGCGCGGGCTGCCCTCGTCGGGCACGCTGGCGGGCGAGCCGGAGAGGATGATCCCCTTGGGCTTGAGGCGATGGAACGCTTCCTCTGCAGCCGAGAAGGGAGCGATTTCGGAATAGACCCCGGCCTCGCGCACGCGGCGCGCAATGAGCTGGGTGACCTGGCTGCCGAAATCGACGATCAGGATGGAATCAGGAAGATGGTCGCTGTTCATGGGGCCAAGCGTTTGCCGCCATGGCGGGCGGGTGTCCAGCGCAGGGGCGCTTTCCGGGGCATCGCAAGACCCGCCAGCTTAACTGTCTGGGGAAAAGTGACCGAAACCCTTCCAGCCGCGTTGCAAAGCCTGCAACACGTGTCGCTGTCTTCGCATTTGCGGAATCCGGTGCCGCAGCGCAATATGCGTTGCGAAAGCATAAGGGATGTCCCTCGAAGGGTTGTAAAAAACCTTCACGAATGAGGAACAACGATGATGATCAAGACCGCAATCCTGGCCACCGCCGCCATTCTCGCCGCCACGCCGATGGCCGCCGCCGCCAAGACCGACGAATATGTCAGCACCAAGGTGGCCTTCGACGACCTCAACCTCGAAACCGAAGCTGGTCAGAAGGCCCTCGCCAAGCGCATCAAGCTTGCCAGCGAAGAACTGTGCGACGAACCCATCGGTGCCTTCGCTTATCGTGCCATGGCCGACTACCGCGCCTGCAAGGCTGGCGTGATCGAGCAAGCCGCCGCCAAGCTGGCCGCACTCGGCATCGACAAGCCGGCGACGCTCGCCCTGCGCTGATATCAAACCGGACTTGCAGGCCTCTCCGATGGGGCCTGCCTGAGGAACGGCCGCTTTCGCCATCGCGAAGGCGGCCGTTGCCATATCGGCACGGGCAGAGAAATTCAGGCCAGCTCGCCCAGCGCCAGCGCCAGCAAGACCCCTGCCGCCGTGGCGATCCCGGCCAGATGCCGGTCCTCCTGATAGGCCTGCGGGAACACTTCGGTCGCCAGGCTCGCCACCACCGCCCCGGCCGCGAAACAGCGAATGAACGCCAGGTGGTGGACGCTGGCACCGGCCAGCAGCAGATTGCCGGCAATCGCCGCCGCCGAAAGCGCAGCCGCCGTCGCTGCCCATAGCAGCATGACGCTGCCCTTCCCCATCTCGCTCTCGCGCATCTGCCGCGCCCCGCCCGCCGCCTCGGGCAGGTTGGAGAGCAGGATCGAACCCGCCAGTGCCGCCACTTCGGGCGCGCCCGCGCCGATCAGCGCGACACCCAGCGCCAGATTTTCCGGAATCCCGTCGAGCGTAATCGCGGCGAGCAGGCCGCCGCCCCTGGACGGGCCCCAACGCTCATCGATCAGGTAATCGACCCAGGCGAACACGCCCGCACCCAGCGCGACGCCGATGCCAGACACCAGCAGCGTACTCTCGCGCATCGAGGGCTCGATCAGCTCGGTGACGACCGAGAGCAGCAGCGCGCCGCCTGCCAGCGCCACCAGAAAGCCCTCGGTCCGCTCCCTGAGCGGCCCGTACAGGCCCCACGCGGCGCCGACGAGCAGCGCCCCGGAAACCACCGCCACCACGATCAGCGTCATCCCCATGCCCGGCCATGCTCCACTCTGTCGCCTGCCCCCTCTACCGCGCAAAGGGGGCGGTGGAAAAGGCCTTCGCGCAAGGCCCGCAAAGCTTGGGATCGCCCGTTAGCGCGCCTATATGATCGGCATGAGTGAGAATAACGAAATGTCCGGCGAAACCCCTGCGGAAAAGCCGCGTCAGAACGGCGAATATGGCGCGGAGAGCATCAAAGTCCTGAAGGGCCTCGACGCGGTGCGGAAGCGCCCCGGCATGTATATCGGCGACACCGACGATGGCTCGGGCCTGCACCACATGGTGTTCGAGGTGTCGGACAACGCCATTGACGAGGCGCTGGCCGGGCATTGCGATCTCGTGCTGATCGAACTCAACCCCGACGGCTCCGTCAGCGTCGAGGACAATGGCCGCGGCATCCCGGTCGACATGCACAAGGAAGAGGGCGTGTCCGCCGCCGAGGTCATCATGACCCAGCTGCATGCGGGCGGGAAGTTCGAGAACACCTCCGACGACAATGCCTACAAGGTCTCGGGCGGCCTGCACGGCGTGGGCGTCTCGGTCGTCAACGCGCTATCCGAATGGCTGGAGCTGGTCGTGTGGCGGAACGGGCAGGAGCACTGGATGCGCTTCGAGCATGGCGATGCGGTCGCCCCGCTCGAAGTCCGGGGCGAGGCACCCAGGGTCGAGGGCAATAGCGACCCGAACGGTTTCAAGAAGGGCACCCGCGTCACCTTCAAGGCGAGCGAAGAGACCTTCAAGAACGTCATCGAGTTCGATTTCGAAAAGCTCGAACACCGCTATCGCGAGCTGGCCTTCCTTAATTCGGGCGTCCGCATCCGCCTGCGCGACCTGCGCGGCGAGGAGCCGAAAGAGCATGAAATGTTCTACGAGGGCGGGATCGCCGCCTTCGTGAAGTTCCTCGACCGCAACAAGCAGGCGATATTGCCCGATCCGATCGCCATCACCGCCGAGAAGGACGGGATCGGCATCGACATCGCGCTCGAATGGAACGATTCCTATTACGAGAACGTGCTGTGCTTCACCAATAACATCCCGCAGCGCGACGGCGGAACGCACCTTGCCGCCTTCCGCTCGGCGCTGACCCGCACGCTCAACAACTACGCCGAGGCCTCGGGCCTCATCAAGCGCGAGAAGGTCAGCCTGTCGGGCGAGGACATGCGCGAGGGCCTGACCGCCATCGTCAGCGTCAAGCTGCCCGATCCCAAGTTCTCCAGCCAGACCAAGGACAAGCTCGTCAGCTCCGAAGTGCGCCAGCCGCTGGAAGCGCTGATGGGCGACAAGATGACCGAATGGCTGGAGGAGAACCCGGCGCTCGCCAAGGAAGTGATCCAGAAGGTCGTCGACGCCGCCGCCGCGCGCGAGGCCGCGCGCAAGGCCCGCGAGATGAGCCGCAAGGGCGCGATGTCGGTCGCCAGCCTGCCCGGCAAGCTCTCCGACTGCCGCGAGCGCGATGCGAGCAAGGCCGAACTGTTCCGGGTCGAAGGCGATTCCTCCGGCGGCTCGGCCAAGTCGGGACGTGACAGCCAGTACCAGGCGATCCTGCCCCTGCGCGGCAAGATCCTGAACGTCGAACGGGCACGGTTCGACCGGATTATTAGCTCCAAAGAAGTTGGCACGCTGATTCAGGCGATGGGCACCGGGCTGCGCGACGAGTTCAACCTCGACAAACTCAGGTATCACAAGATCGTGATCATGACCGACGCCGACGTCGACGGCGCGCATATCCGCACGCTGCTGCTGACCTTCTTCCACCGCCAGATGCCCGAAATCATCAAGGCCGGGCACCTGTTCATCGCCCAGCCGCCACTGTTCAAGGTCGCCAAGGGCCGGTCCGAAGTTTACCTGAAGGATCAGGGCGCGCTCGACCGTTACCTCGTCGATGCGGGCCTGCAGAACCGTGTGCTCGAAACCATGGGCGGATCGCGCAGCGGCAATGATTTGCGCGCGCTGGTCGAACATGCGCTGCGGATGAAGAACCTCATCGCCTTCGTGCCGCGCCGCTACGATTGCGCGATCATCGAACATGTCGCGCTGTCTGGCGCGCTCGATCCGACGCTGGATCCGGCGACGCGCGGGGCCGCGCTCGCGTATGCAGCCGAGCGGCTGGCGATGGGCGACCCCGACGCCGAATGGCGCGCCGAATATGTTGCTGGCGGTCCTGTCCGTTTCTTCCGCAAATGGCGCGGTGTGACCGACGTTCACGAGATCGATGCAAGCTTCCTGACCAGCGCCGAGGCGCGCAAGCTGCATTCGCTCGCCGCCGAAATGGCCGAGGCCTATGCCCGGCCGTCACGCCTTGTGAAGGCCGGTGCCGCCGAGCCCGAGCCTGAAGCCACGGAGGCCGAGGGCGAGGACACCGAGGCCGCTGCGGCCCCGGCCGAGGATGCAATTACCCGTCCTGCCCAGCTGCTGGAGGCAATCCTCGCCGCCGGGCGCAAGGGCATGTCGGTCAGCCGCTACAAGGGGCTGGGCGAAATGAATGCCGAGCAATTGTGGGAGACCACGCTCGACCCGGAGGCGCGCGTGCTGCTGCAGGTGAAGGTCGAGGACGCCGATGTGACGGACGAGATCTTCACCCGCCTGATGGGCGATTTGGTCGAACCGCGCCGCGAATTCATCCAGGACAATGCGCTGAATGTCGCGAACCTCGATGTCTGACTATGTCAGCCATCCAGAACCGCGCCGGGCCCGCTACATCGCCAAACTCGACGCCTAGGGTTCCCGTGCAGGACTAAACCCTGCCCGGCACCTCACTCCGCCAGCGTCAGCCCTCGCTGACGCCAGTCCAGAATGCGTCCCAGGCGTCGGGATCGCTCGACGCTTCCCAGTGCCGGTACAACTTGCCATCCTTGAGCTGCCACAGGCCCAGCCCCTGCAGGTCCATTTCGTGGCCCTTGTACGAGGCAGTGATGTGGCTGACCCCCATTCCCCAGTCGCCATCGCCGGTAAAGGTGTGCCCGACCAGGTTCATGCTGCCACCGCTCGCGTCCTGCATGGCGTTGAGATGTTCAAGCATGCCGTCCAGCCCATCGAAACTCCCGGCAATCGGATTGTTGCCTGGAGAAATCAGCTTGAACTCGGGGTGCAGCAAAGGCGGGACCGCCTCAAAATCAGAGTAAATTTTTCGCATCAGGTCGGCGGTGTTCATAGTGAAATCTCCCGGTCTTTCAGTGCGCGCATTGGTCGGCAGCGTCGTGCGCCGCTGAGGTCAGCTGGTGAACACCTCGATAGCATGGGCGGTGTTGGCATATTCCTTGACATAGGCGATCTGGCCGTCCCGGACCGTGAACAGGAAGTGATAGTCACTGGCGTAGGTCTTGCCGTTCTTGAGCTCCACATGCCCCTTGGCGACCATCGCCACGCGATCGCCCTCAGCCGTGAATTCGTCGTAGCGCATAGTGAAAGGCCCGGCGAAATTGCCGTAGAACTTCGGAAAGAAGTCGAGGAATTCCTGCTTGGTCATCTCGTTCGAGGCAATCGGCGTGGGCACCGACCACCAAACCGCATCGTCGGCCAGCATCGCATCCATTGCCTCAAGGTCGCAGGCAATCGTCCGCTCCATGAAGGTCTTCACCAGCTGCTTGTTCTCTTCCAGGGACATGCTTGGCTCTCCTTGTCTTGCCGGTTGTCAGTCGCGGATGATCGCGCTGATACCACCGTCGATGATAAAGTCTGCCGCCGTAACCCATTCGGATTCGTCGGACGCGAGATAGAGCGCGCATTGCGCCAGATCCTCACCCCGTCCCGCACGACCAATCGGCTGGATGGCGTTCATGTCGTCGATCTGCTCTTGCGACAGCACGCCCAGTGCCGGGGTCAGCACGGTGCCCGGCGAGATCGAGTTGACGCGGATCTTGTGCGGCGCGCCTTCGGCGGCCAGCTGGCGGGTCATCGACAGCACCCCGCCCTTGGCGGCGGCATGCGCGGCCTGCCCGATCGCACCATAGCCGCGATGCGCGGTGACCGAGGCGGTGTTGATGATCGCACCCCCACCCTGCGCCACCATTTGCTTCCACGCGGCGGTGATGGTGTAGAACATGATGTAGAGCTCGGCCTCGATCGTATAGGACCAGTCCTCGAACGACATCTCGGCAATCGGCGCCATCCGCGGATTGCCGGCATTGTTGTAGAGCACGTCGATCCGGCCGTGCCTGGCAATGCCCTGCTCGATCCAGCCGCGCGCCGCGTCAGCATCCATCAGGTTGACGATGGAAGATTCCATCCGCCCGCCGCGATCGCGTACCATCTGCTCGGTCTCGGCGGCTTCTGCCTCCTTGATGTCGCAGCCGAGCACGGTCGCTCCTTCGTCGGCGAACAGCAGCGCGGCCGCACGTCCCTGCCCACCGGCGGTGCCGGTAATGAAAACGACCTTGTCCTTCAGCCTGTCCATGGCGTCTCTCCTTCCTCCGCTGCGGCCGGCGGGTTTCCCCCGCCTGACCGTCGCGCTGCTGTCACTCCGCCATGTCGCCTTCGACCGCGGCATCGCCACCGGCATTCGTCAGCCGGACGATCTGTCCTTCGGAGACATTCTCGAGCAGCAGGTACACCACCCCGTCGGCATCGGCTTCGATGTCGCGGATCCGGCCAAGGCCCTGCAACACCGTCTCACGGTGTACGACCTGGTTGTCCTCAAGCACAAAGCGGTAGAGCTCCTGCGCCTTCAGATTGGCGACGAGCAAGTTGCCTTTCCATTCGGGGAACTCATCGCCGTCATAGATGATGAAGCTGGAGACCGCCGGCGACGGCGTCAGGTCGAGCACCGGCTGGCGGATATCTTCCATATTCCACTCAACACCCAGCTCTTCGCCATGGTCGACGGCGGTGCCATCGTAATGCAGGCCCAGCGAGGTGAGCGGCCAGCCATAGTTCTGGCCCGGCTCAAGCAGGTTGAGCTCATCGCCGCCCATCGGGCCCATCTCGGTTTCCCACAGCTGGCCGGTCTTGGGATCGTATTCCAACCCCTCCGGTGTGCGGTGGCCGAGGGTCCAGATTTCCTTCAGCGCACCTTCGGTGTTGTAGAAGGGATTGTCCTCCGGAATGCTGCCATCGTCATTGACCCGGAAAATCTTGCCATAGGGCTGACCGAGATCCTGGATGCCTTCAAAGAACCCCTTCGACTTCACCCCCACGCCAAAGAACAGGTGCCCCTGATCGTCAAAGGCCAACCGCCCGGCCGCCCCGACATCGGTTGAGTAGGTGTAGTTGGCGAGATCGGTTTCCCAGATCGTTTCCTGATCGACCCACGCGCCGTCCTTGATCCGCCCGCGAACGACCTTGTTCATCGAAACGGGAGTATTTTCAGCTCGCGAGAGTTCGTTGCAATCCTCGCACCGCTCGGTGAAGTGGAGGTAGATCCAGCCATTATTCGCATAATCGGGATGCGGTGCGACATCGAGCAGCCAGCCCAGCCCCTGATACATGTCGGGCGAATCGTTGTAGACCTTGGGCGTCCCCGTGATGAACCGGGATTTCGTACCATCGGGCGCGACGATGCTCATGCCCAGCATCTTCTCGGTCAGCAGCATGCTGCCATCGGACAGCGGCGCGATCGAATAGGGGCGCAGGTGCAGGCCCGGCGTGAGCATTTCCACCTGCACGCTGTAAACTTCGCTTGCGATCGGCGCCTCAGGTATGGCGACTGGTTCGCTGAGACCAGCGACCCCCGCAAGTTTCTGCGCGGCACGGTAGTTGGTCACATACAGCGCGATCTGGCGGGCATCGGTCGGCGACAGGATATCCGCCCAGGGCGGCATGCCCGCAGCCGGAAAGCCCTCGTTGATCGCGCGCAGTATATCGTCGATCGTCTCACCGTGTTTCAGGTCGCCGCCAGCGAGCGGGACGCCAATCCCGGTGCCTTCCAGCTGCTCGCCGTGGCAAGACGCGCAATTGGCGAGAAACAGTTCGGGCGAACCACTCTCCCCCGTGGGCGCGAGGATGAACCCTTCGAGCATCTTCTCGCTGTTGATACTCGTCTCGCCTTGTGGCTCTTGCTGCTCGGCCTCATCCGCATTCGCGGCCCAAACACTTGACGCGAAAACCAGCGAAGCCGTCAGCAGCAACAGCTTCGGCGCAGGGTGTTTTTTGCTCATTATCGTTCCTCGACGCTTTTCAGATCACTCTTCCCAAGCAGCGCTATAGGCCAAATTTGTGCCGATCGCTCAATAATTCTGCCGCATGCTGACGAACCGGTTGCCAGCCCGAAGGGATGCAAAGGGCTGGCAACCGGTCCGCTAGCCGGTCGTCGGGTTCCGACCGGCTAATCTGGCAGACGCCGTTACTCACTTCCCCACGGCTTGAAGGTGAGGCGCAGCATGAAGGTGCGCGGCGCGTTGGTGATGCCGAACACGTCCGAACGGTAAAGCGGACCATCGACGGACCCCGTTCCGGGATCGGCGACGCCCGGCGTGAAGGGCTGCTCGAACGAATATTTCGCGCGCAGCTGATTGGTCAGGTTCTTGCCGATCAGCGCCAGCTCCCAGCGACCGTCTTCCTCGAACAGGCGCAGCGTCGCATCGAGGTTGACGGAAGCATCCTGCCGCGAACCCGGCACCTGGTTGAAGGTGCTTTCATAGGCGCTCTGGTAGGTGGCCCCGAAAGACATGCCGGCCATGGTCCCGCCCGACGAGATCGGGAGCTCGTAGTTGACGTTGAAATTACCGGTCCAGTCGGGAGCGTAGGACAGCGCCTTGCCCGACAGGTCCTGGAAGCCGCCACGCTCGGTCGGCCCGACTATATCGCCGGACTGGTCCTGCGCGAAGATGCAGCCTTCCGCCTGCGACTGGCCGGTGAAGCAGCTGGCCAGGTAGTCCTTGTAGCGCGCCTTGCCGTAATTGACGCCGAAACCGAGGTTGAGCCCCGGTACGTCGTCGGGCGAGTAGCTGGTGTTGAGCTGCACGCCGTAGTTCCGCACCTTGGCCGCGTTGCGGGTGCCGGTAACAGCCAGCACCGGGTCGAACACGGTCACCTGGAAATCGGTGTAGGTGTAACGATAGCCGGTGAGGTCGACGCGCAGCTGGCCACCCATCATCACGGTCTTCACGCCGCCTTCGAAACCCTCGACCAGCTCGTCATTGAACGAGATGTCCTGCGTTTCATAGGGCGGGAACAGCAGCGCCGAGAGGTTGAAGGCCCCCGACTTGCTGCCCTTCTTGTAGGTGATGAAGGTATTGGTATCGCCATTCGGGCGATAGCTCAGCGTGACTTCGGGCGAGAACCGCTTCGAACTGACGTTCGACCGCGGGAACAGGCCCGTGATGAACGCGTCATCCAGACGGCTGAACACCGTCAGATCCTTCTTCTCGTCGGTATACCGGCCACCGGCGGAGATCTCGATCTGGTCGGTCAGATCATAGATCAGCTGGCCAAAGATCGAATAGGCGCGCGCATCGATGTTGTAGATCGGTGACGGAATATTGCCGAGCCCTACCACCGCGGACACATCCGCATCGAAGGTGCTGTCCTGGTAATAGAGGCCGAACATCGCGTTCAGCGGCGAATCGAGATCGGTCGTAACGCGCAGTTCCTGCGTGAAATCCTGCCGCGCATTGCGAACGGCGGAGCCGAGCTGCGGATAGGGCGAGGCAGTAACCACTTCCCCGGTCCGCAGCTTGAGGTCGTAATAGCCCGTGACCGAGCTCAGCATGATGCCATCGGCGACCTCGTAATCCACGCTGCCGGTCACCAGCACCTGGCGCACATCGGCAAACGGCGTACCATCACCAAACTGCGGATCGCCGCCCTCGACCTCGGTCACGTTGCGCCCGACCGGATTGGTCCATTCGTTCAGCTCGCAATCGCCAATGCCGGCGACATTGCCGAAATTGGTGACCGTGGGCACACCTTCGGGGCAGATATATTGCTGGGCCGTGGCGAAGCTGTCAGACCCGTCCTGCTTCGACCAGGTGCCCTTGATCTTCATCGATAGCCGGTCGGTCGGATTGAACGTCAAGGTACCGCGAATACCGGTATTGGTTTCTGCAGGGGCACGCTTGCTGGCCGCGCGCGGCAGCGGGCCGAACAGGGCGATCTGGTCAGGCGTCGGCATGCCGTCTTCGTAATTATAGGCCAGCGGATTCTTGAAATAGCCGTCCATGTCCGAACGGTAGAAGGCCAGACGCGCGCCCACCTTGTCCGTGATCGGGCCCGCCACGACTGCTTCGGTCAGCAGCTGCCGTGCCTCGAAGCCGTAGCCGACACGCAGCATGGCGTAAGGGAAATCCGTCGGATCGGCGGAAACGAGCGAAACGATACCGCCCGACGAGTTCTTGCCGAAGAACAGCGACTGCGGTCCCTGCAGGATCTCGATCCGCTGCAGGTCGAACTGGCCCATGCGAACAGCCAGACCGTCGGTGATGGTCATGCCGTCGAGGTTGATGGACACCGCCTGGTCGGTGCCCGGCCCAGCCGGCGGCGTACCGATGCCGCGCAGCGTGATCGTGCCGCCGGAATTGCCGGTCGCGGGGGAGACATTCAGCGACGGCGTCGTGGCCGCGACGTCGGCCAGCGACTGGATGCCCTGGCGGTCAAGCTGTTCGGCCCCCAGCGCGCGGATCGCGATCGGCACTTCGAGGTCGGTTTCCGACCGCTTGCGGGCGGTCACCATGATGACATTGCCACTCGCCTCACGCGGACTGGCGACCGCGCCATCTTGCGCGTCCTGCGCCTGTGCGATCGTCGGCAAGCACACGCCAACCAGCAATGCACTGCAAATAGATTTCGAAATCCCCATACCATCCTCTCCGATTGTCCATGGGCGCTATTCGCACCCCTTGCTTCTGACAGGTCGAGCAAGTTCGGAGGACGGCAATTAGCATGCGTCAGAATGGACGCATTATCCGAGAGTGCCCAAAGTTTTGTCCGGCAATCACATCCCCAATCGGAGCGAATGGCGGGCGAGGTGTGTCCGGCAGGCCGATTGTTGACCGCCCCTCGCCAGGGCTCAGCTATGCTGCCGCATCGCCGCCTGACGGAACTGGGACGGGGTTACCCCTTTCAGCAGACGGAACTTCCGGGTAAAATGGGGCGCGCTGGGCAAACCGCACCTGATCCCGACCTCGCTGATGGTCAGTTGGCATTGATCTTTCGCCTCCAGCAGGCAGGCTGCCTGCTCGATCCGCATCAGGTCGAGATCGCGGCAGAAAGTGGTCCCTTCCTGCGAAAACAGCCGGTGGAGGTAGCCCTTCGAGACCCCGACGGCCTGGGCCACGGCGGCAGGCGTTACATGCTCTTCGTGACATAGCTCCCGCATGATCGAGCGGGCGCGGCGCAACAGCCCCTTTTGATGCGTGGTGCCCTCAGGCATCTGCCCATCGATCGCCAACTGCACCAGATACAGCGCCTGTTCGACCATCAGCGACGGGGAGAGCGCCGGAGAAGATGGAAAATCGACATAGATCGCGCGCATGTAGGCGGACAGGACGCCGCCCCATGTGCTGCCACGATCCAATTTCCGTCCGGCAATATCTTCGACGACCATATGCCGCGCCAGCCGGCTTCTCGGCATCTGCATGCCGAGATTCTGCACGTGTCGGCTGCGGAGGTGCAGGTCGAACGGATTGCCCTGATCGATGATGAAGCAATCGCCCGCCTGAAGCTGACACTGGCGGCCATGCTGGCGAAACTCGACCTCACCCTCAGCAACATAAGCGAGTTGAATGTCGCTCCAATTGTCCTGCGCGATCGCCGCTGGCGAGCGGACCAGGCGGTGATTCGGCGCAGCGAAGCGCACCAGCTCGCCCGCCGGAAATATACGCCGGGCAAGCCGCGCATCAAAGCCTGCCGCAGGCTCGCTATCGGCCAGATCGATCAGGTGAAATTCGCTGCACAGGACGTCCTGCCAGCGCGAGGCCGAACCATCGGAGGCGGCCTGGGAGACCTCTTCAAATTTTCCTTCCACGCTACTCCTCCCATTCAGGCCAATACAGGCGCCGTCAGCACGTCGTCAAACCGGACCGGCAGGCCGCCGGCGATGAAGCGGAACTGCGAGCCCGTGGGGCGCTTTTCCGGCCCGTCCAGCCGCAGGCCCGGCAGCCGGTCCAGCAGCCGGTCCACGGCCAGCTGCACCTCCATCTTCGCCAGATGCTTGCCAAGGCACAGATGCGGTCCGGCGCCGAAGCTCAGGCTAAGGTCGGCCCCGCGCCGATCGACGCGCACCTCTTCGGGCGAAGGAAAGCGCGCCGCATCACGATTGGCATTGGGAACAGCCATCAGGATGTAGGCCCCCGCAGGAACGGTCACGCCGTCGATTTCGACATCGTTGATGGCCCGGCGCACCACCAGGCCCGAAGCCGATTCCAGCCTGATCATTTCATCTACCACGGCGTCGCGGATCGAGCGGTCGGCCAGCATACGCTGCAGCAGGTCGGGCCGGGCAAGGATCGCTGCCATGGCATTGTCGAGCATCAGCCCCGTCGAGTCCGCCCCGGCCAGATAGATCAGCCGCGCATGGCTGAGGATCTCCTCGTCGGTCAGCGGACGACCCTCGACCTCGGCCTGCACGAGGTAGGAGATGAAATCGTCCCGCGGCTGCGCCCGGCGCGCCTCGACCACCGGCAACAACATCGCATCGGCCCGCGCCACGGCCTTGAGCGCGTTGTGCTCGTTTTCCTCGGGCGGCACATGCGGGTCGAGCATCTGGTTCATGCCCTCGACGATCTTGTGCACTTCGGCCTCGGCCTCTGGTGCAACATCGACGCCAACAAGACGGCTGATTACGTTGAAGCCAAGCCGGCGCGAGAAGGTCGGGTTCAGGTCCACCGCGCGGCGCTCGCCGAAATCGTCGATCAGCTCGTCGATGATCGGCAGAATCACCGCGTCCTTCATCGCGCCCACATTTTTCGGCGAGAACCACCGGCTCATCACCGTCTTGTAGGCCCGCTGCTCGGCCCCCTCCATGGTCTCGATCGTGCGCCCGATCGCGCTCATCACGACCCTGTAGTGCGGCCCGGCCGGAATCTCGGCCTCGTTGCGGAACACGCTTGAGACATTGTCGTAGCCGACGACCGCCCAGGCATCGCCGCCCTGGTAGCGTACCCTGACGACCGACTGCCCGGTCTCCGCCATCTCTTGCAGCAGTTCGGGCAGGTTCGGCAGCGGGTCGTAGGCGAAGTCGATCTCCGGCCTGAAGTACGTCTCGATCGTCGCTGCCTCGCTCATCCCAAATCTCCCGTCTGTTTCGCTATTCAGTGTCGTTATTCGAGGCCCTCGCCCGACCCGATCTCGACCACCACCTTGCCGACCGCGCGCCGCGAGGAGAGGTGCTCGATGGCGTCCCCGCCAGCCGCAAAGGCATAGGATTCCGATATGGTCGGACGGACCTTGCCCGCCTCGAAAAAGGCGGTGAGTTCGCAGTTGTTCTGCGCGTTTGCCTCAGGCTCCTGCGTGGTGAATTCGCCATAGAACACGCCCACGGCAGACGCGCCTTTCAGCAGCAGCAGGTTAAGCGGCAGGCGGCTGATCCCCGCCGGGAAGCCCACGACCAGCAGGCGGCCGTTCCAGGCCAGCGACCGTACCGCCGCTTCGGACCAGGGCCCGCCGACCGGGTCATAGACCACGTCGACCTTGCCCGCGCCGTCCTTGATCAGCGTATTGAGGTCTTTCTGCTCGTCGGGAGTGGTGCTGCGCGGATAGACGAAGCCCTCGTGCGCGCCATGCGCCATGGCGAAATCGAGCTTCTCCTGGCTCGACGCGGTGGCAATGACATGCGCCCCCATCGCGCGGCCCAGAGCGATCGCTGCAAGACCGACCCCGCCGCTTGAGCCGAGGACCAGCAGCCGCTCACCCGCCTGCAATTGCCCGCGCTGCTTCAGCGCGTGATAGGAGGTGCCGAAGGTAACCAGGAACGAAGCACCTTCCGCATAGGACATGCTGTCGGGCATCGTGACGCAGGCTGCTGCGGGCACAACGACCTTTTCCGCCATGCCGCCCCAGCCGCACATCGCCATGACCCGGTCGCCCGGCGCGACATTGTCGACGCCGGGGCCGACCTCCGCCACGATGCCGGCAACCTCCGCGCCGGGCGCGAAGGGCCGGTCCGGGTTGAACTGATACTTGTCCGCGATGATCAGGCTGTCGGGAAAGTTCACCCCGCAAACCGTCACGTCGATGACGACCTCACCCGCACCGGCAACGGGATCGGGCAGTTCCCCGAGACGCAGGGTCTCGGGGCCACCGGGGGCAGTGCTCAGCAGTGCGCGCATATCAGGTCAGGCCACCTTGCTTGATTGGATGACCGTCGAGACAGAGGGCAGCCTCATTTGGCAACCCCCATCAGCGCCCGCATTTCGTCGGCAGTCGCGGGATCGCGGCCATGCATGGCAGCGATGTCCCTGGCCATTTTGAACATTTCCAGATTGTCGGTGAAGCGATCGTCTCGGTTGGGATACTTCCACGCCGTATCCTCCGTGCCGACTCGGATATGCAGCCCCATGATGGTGGCGAGGGTGGTGATATAGAGCGTCGCCCGGCCCGCAGCGCACACCGTGATCGGACCCACCGGATCGATCTTGCGGATCTGGTGCACCATTTGCTGCAGGTGGCGGATCATGTCGTCGGAATCCAGCACCCCGATGCCCGACAGCAAGGTGCGCCCGGTGTCGAACGGCATCGCGTAAAGAATGCCCCAGTTGCACGGACCGGAGACCAGGCCGCTATCGAAGAACTTGCGCTTGGCGAGTTCGATCTCCCCGGTGTTGTGGATGCCGATCTGCGGCACGACACCGTTCTTCAGCAGCGTCCGTATCGCGGGAATCGAGAAGGCATCGGGATGGCCAGCCGCACACGGAGCGATATCCGCCAGGCCCGAGGTCACCGGGCTCACACATTCCTCGAAGGTCGAGCCGTTGAGGATGTTGAGGTCGGCCATGAAAGTGTCGCCATAGCGGGCCCGCAGCGGCTCCAGCACCATCGAGTAAGCTTCCACCGGGGGAATCTTGTCCAGCCTGCGACCGGATTTGTCGGTCACCCATGTGAAGTCGATATGGACCGAATAGGCCCCCTCCTCGATCACCGCAGAAGCGTTGTCGATATATTGCTCGACCGAGGTGCTCGAGTGGCCACGCTCGGCATCGGGGGCAAACCGGTCGGCGACCGCGCAGGCGATGCCGATCGTCTGGGGAATGTCCCACTTCTCCTGACTGTCCTCACCGATGAAGCGATACTCTTCCGTTTCGCGCTTCGCGGCCTCCCACAAGGACGGGATCTGCTCCTGATCGCTGGTAATAGTTGCCACTGGTTATGTTCCTCTTCTTGCGCCGGTCCAGCACGCTGCGCGCTCTTGCCGCTATAAAACAGGCTGGACTGTTTTTATGCTAGCGGAAATTCATGGGCAGACAAGCCCCGTCCCTTCGCACATCAGAATATCTGCAACGATTCAGGGCGTGGCAGGGCTCTGAAACACCCCGGCCCGCGCCCGCTGGCGCGTCAGCTCAGGTCGCTTTCGTGCTCTTCGACCACGATCATCAGACGACTGGCGCTGCGGTCGAAGAAGTTCTCCTCGTCGGCCTCGAACACTTCGCGCAACTCGCCGGTGGTGATCTCGAAGCAGCGCTTGAAGTCATCCTCGTTATCGTACCAGAATTCGATGATCACATCGAATTCGGACTCGCCCATCTCGCCCGTATAGGGGTCCGGGACCGGCTGGATGAAGCGCCGAGCATAGCGCGTGGCACCCACCCGCTTCATGACATCTTCGCCGATCTTGGAGTGCTTCTCCTTGTAATAGGTAACGAAGTCCTCGAACGACATGCCGGGCTTGCGCTTGCCCAGTCCAACGGCCTTGAACATTCCATCTCTCTCCCTCGGGCTGTTATTGTGCCGGACCTGCGGCCAGCCCTGCGCCGCGTCCCTGTGCTGAAAGTTGATTGCGCCCGATCCCGCAAGGCCGGGCGCAATCCGAGTGTTAGGCGCTAGCCTGCCAGAACGTCCAGCGCGCGACTGTCGAAATATTCGTCGAGCCGCGTCACCAGCCCGCTGTCATTAAGTTCGATCCACATCATCGCGGCGAGATTGAAGTCCTTGCCGCTCGCCAGATGCCCTTTCAGCACATGCTTCACGAAGACCTGGCTGCCGGACCGGGCGATGGTCTGGTCGACATATTTCAACCCGTCGGTCATCGCCCCATGGAGCCACGCCAGCGACTGACTGGTGTCCTCGATGTTCTGTTCCAGCCCGTCATGATTGTGCCAGACCACACCGTCAGGTGTAAAACACTGCTTGAACGTGTCCATGTCCCCGACTTCGATAGCGCGGAACATTTCCTGCACGTAGTCCCGTGAAGCGCTCATGCGTGTTCATCCGCAGGCGCGCTGAAGCGGAGCGCCTCATGCAGCTCCTCGTCCGACAGGTAGCCGAACTTCTCGAACATCTCCTGCGGCACCGGGATGGCCGGTACCGCGATATCGGCAGGCGGCTGCGGCACCGAACCCCCTTCAGTCCCGAGCGGCGGCGGGTTGGTGTAGCGCTCCAGATCCGCTTCGCTCATGCCCAGTTCGGCGGCGCTTTCGGGCATGACCCACTCTTCCACCGTGAGCGGCTTGCACCCGTCCGTGGTGGCGAATTCCAGCTGGATACCGTCGGGCGAGCCGAGATACATAGACTGGCAAATGCCATGCTCGAGCGGACCGAAGACGGCGTATCCGGCATTGCGGAGGCGATCGCGCAGCGCCAGCATCTCGCCCATCGTGTCGACCGCCATGGCGATGTGCTGCACGGCCCCGCCCGGAATCGTGCAGGCCGTGGAGGTCGCATGGCTGACGCCCGGCACCGGCTCGACCTCCTTGCCCTTGTGCTGCACGAAGCTGAGCAGGAACCCGTTGCCCGAATCGAGGAAGCAGTGCGAGGCCCCCTCCACACCATGGAACGGAAAGATCCCGACCAGCTTGTAGCCGACGATCTGCGTGTAAAATTCAATCTGCGCCTTCATGTCATTGGTCATGAAAGCAACGTGGCTTGCACCTGCCATACCCATTTCGCACTCTCCCTCTAACGTCCTGCCAGTCGCGCCGGGCGTGCTCACCACGCCAACCCCGGCCCGACGCAGAATCGCCCCATTGGGATCAGTCGACAATGATCTGAGACAAATTCGACTCATCCCGCAGCGGGCGACAAACAGCCCGTCCTGTTTTTAGGCTAAAAGATGCCACTGGATTGTCAAGCAAGCGTCCAGCATGCCCTTAATGGCTATCCGGGTTTTCCGGCGGCAAACGGCCTGGCCGCAGTCGTCAACTGCTGTTCGGCCCTTGGTGCCCGGCTCGCAATTCGCGGCACCAATCCTCTGCCAGCTCCAGCGACAGGGCGATGGCACGGTCGTTATATTCCTTGTCCTCGCGTACCATGGCGCGAATGGCAGCGCCCTTCACCGCGCCCCACAGATATTGCGTGACTACTTCGGCATCCTTGAAGTCAATCCCGGTCGCGGCCAGCCGCTCCGCCCATTCGAAGCGCGCGTGCGGGTGGGCAGGTCGGTAATATTCGGCTTGGGCTCGCCGCACCGCCCCGCCCGCTTCGCTGGAAGAAAGTATGTCCAGAACGACGCGGTAGGATTCGTGAAAGAAGCGCTTACGCGCGGCCTCCACCAGCGCCCCCAGCAGCGCGTCGTCCGCTGCCGCCTGCAATGCGTCGCGCGTGCGCTGCTCCATCTCATGCAGGATGTTTTCGTAAACAGCCGCCAGCAGGCCTTCCTTGGTCGGGTAGTGATGCAGCAGACCGCCACGAGAAATCCCGGTTTCCGCCGAGACAGCAGCCAGCCTGAACCCGACGGACCCCTTGGCCAGGAGAATGCTATAGGCACCGTCAATCAACTTCGCGCGGGTGATCGCGGTACGGGTAGCTTGTCTGGCGCGTTTCGTGGCAGGCATGATCGACAGGGCGAAGCGATAGACGGCATCCGTCAAAACGGCAAACCATGATCGCCCTGACATGGCTCGCGCCGCGCTTGAGCGTATCGCGGTGAGCGGCTAGGCCGGAACGAGGACCGGAGCGGCATGACCAGAAGAACCGACGCACAGCGCCCGCCCAAGCGGATTGAGGACAGGCAGCAGGCGCCTGCCGGCGGGCCGGGGGATGACCAGGTTGCGGCAATCGAAAACTATCTGAGGGCCACCGGGCAGTGGTCGCTCATCTGCGGTTCGCATAACAGCGGCAACAGCACACCTTTCGTGCCTGTGTCACAGCACTTCTCAGTCGGGGACAAGCTCTTCCGCCTGACGATCGACAAGGTCGATACCGCCGACATTGGGCCTGAGGATAATCCCGTCATCGCACTCGGCAGCAAGGCTGAAACCGGCAATTCGGTTATTGCCGGCGCACCGGGCCGTGCAGGCCGGCGCATACCGCCGCAGCCCCCCTTGGAGCAGGCTGCCCTTCAGGGGGCGGACGAAACGCGCACCCGCTTGCTCGCCGCCACGATAGCCTTGCTCAAAGAGCGCGGGTTTTCCAATTTTCGCATCGCCGATGCCGCGGACCTGGCCGGGTTCTCGCGCGGCGCGCAGACCCATCATTTTGCGACGCGGGAGAAGCTGATCGACGGCGCGATCGAGGACCTGTTCGACAAGGCGGTGCGGGCGGTCGACATTGATCCCGGCGAGATTGGCGAACATGGCGTGGTCGAAAGCGCCGCCGACCATGTCGAAGCGTTTTTCCACGCCGACCTCTATCGCATCACGCTCAACATGCTCATTGCCGAAGGAACGGCCGAGGATTTCGCCGCCGGAGTGCGCGAGATTTCCGCCCGCAATCGCGGCAGCATGGACCGACCATGGGTCGAACGCTTCCTGCAATTCACCCCCACGACAGAACAGGATCGCGCCGAGGACGCGTTCGGCGCCCTGTCCACGTCGCTGCGCGGACTGGCCGTTCAGGAATGGCTCGGCGACGAGCCCGGCGACCCGGATGCGGTGCGGGCACTGAGCATTGCGCTGACCAAACGCGCCCTCCATGCAGACGCGGCCAAGGATTGACATTTCCGCACCGGCTGTTGCCCTTCGGGAATTGGCCTACCACATCAAAGCGCCCTAAGAGCCTGCTTCAGGCTAGCGTCGCAATGGAGTTTCATGACGTCCACATCATCAGGTGAGCAGGGCGAGGCCAGGCCGGCAGGCGCCTTCGAACCGTTCGCGGACAAGACCTTTCGCGCGACGTGGATCGGCAGCGTCTTCTTCAGCTTCGGCCTGTTCTCGCAGAATATCGGTGCCGCCTGGGCGATGACCGAGATCGGCTCGGTCCAGTTTGTCGCGCTGATCACCACCGCACTGATGGCTCCATCGGTTTTCCTGGCGCTGTTTTCCGGCGCGATGGCCGACATGTTCGACCGCCGCAAGGTGCAGATCACGGCCATGTCGATCGGCCTTGTCTCCAACTCGGTCCTCGCCGGTCTCGCCTATATCGAGCTGGTCTCGCCGATCATCCTGCTGATCTTCACCTTCTTCCAGGGCTGTTCGCTGACTTTGTTCGGCCCGTCATGGCAGGCCTCCACGGCCGAGCAGGTGGGCGACCGGCTGCTGCCCGCCGCCATATCGCTCAACGCGATCAGCTTCAATATCGGCCGCGCGCTGGGCCCCGCCATCGGCGGCCTGCTGGTCGGCTTTATCGGCGTGACGGGCACCTTCCTGTGCAGCGCGCTGTTCTACGTTCCGATGCTGGTAACGCTGCTGCGCTGGCGGCGCGAGGCCTCGGTACCCCGCCTGCCGCCGCAAACGCTGGGCCGCACCGTGCAGTCGGGACTGCGTTACGTGATGAACAGTCCGCCGATCCGCAACGTGATCGTCAGGTGCGTGCTCGTCAGCAGCTGCGGGGGTGCGCTCACCGCACTGATGCCGGTGATCGCGCGCGATCAGCTGGGCGGCGGGTCGTTCTCGCTGGGCATTTTGCTGGCTGGGATCGGGACCGGCGCGGTGCTTGGCTGGCTGACGCTGGGCAAGTGGCGCGCCATGTTCAGTCCGGAAACGATGCTGCGCCTCGGCACCACGGTCAGCGGGCTGTGCACGGTCGGCGCGGCCTTCAGCACCTCGATTGCCCTGACCATCCCGCTGGTGATGATCTTCGGCATGGCCTGGCTGATCGTCACCTCGGGCATGAACATCGCCGTACAGGTGCCCTCCCCGCGCTGGGCCGTCGGCCGGATGCTGGCGACATTCCAGGCTGCGGCCGCCTGCGGCCTGGCACTCGCGGGTATCATCTGGGGCCGGGTGGCCGAGGTGATCGGCCTGCAGGGCGCGCTGCTGAGTTCAGGCACTTTGCTGATCGTCGTCCTTTTCGCCTATGGCCTGCGCTTTCCGGTCCGCGACCTGCGCCGGGCCGACGATGCCATTGCCGAGGACGACCTCCATACCTTTCCGGTCGATCTCAACCTGACCGACCGGTCGGGCCCGGTGGTGATCGAGATCGAATACCGTGTCGATGCCGCCAAGGCGCGCGATTTCTATCACCACATGTCCGAGGTCAGGGCTGCCCGGCTGAGAAACGGTGCCTTCGACTGGACCTTGTCGCGCGACATTTCGAACAAAGAAATCTGGGTCGAGCGGTTCTATTGCTCGACCTGGCTGGATTACCAGCATGTCCGCTCGCGCGGGACTTACCCGGAGCGCGACCTGTGGCAGATGGCGACGCAATTCCATGACGACCCGCAACCAGTCACCGTCCGCCGCCGGCTGGAGCGGCCCTACGGGTCGGTGCGCTGGAAGGACGAGACGCGCGATCCGGGGCCGCGCAAGGTGGTGCAGCCCGCTGGCGGGCCGATGTTCAACAACTGACGCTGACGATCGGGCCGCCCCTGCGCGGGCCCTTGGTCAGGCCATATCCTGCGCTCGCATGAAGATGATTGCCCTCGCCCAGCACGATCGACTTCGTCGAATAGCGGTTAAGGTCGGCCACCACCGCATCCAGCCGAGCGTCGTCGCAACGAACTGATGCAGGACGTGCCGGTCGCCGTTTCCGCCATCAGCGGCGACTCGGCTGAGAAACTTGGTGTTACCAGTAGCGAGGCGATCGCGCTGGTGACCCCGTCCATGGATTTCAGCCGCCAGAGGGCGTACGGGGCGACCCCGTTCCTGCGCGGCGTGGGTTCGCCGCAGACGACCACCCGGGTAGAAGCCCCCGTCGCGCTGTACATCGACGATGTCGATATCGCCTGGCCCAAAGCCAACATCTTCCCGTTCAACAATACCGAGGGCATCCAGGTCCTCAAGTGGCCGCAAGGCGCGCTGTTCGGGCGCAGTGCAACGGGCGGCGTCATCCAGATCAAGACCAAGCGGCCCCGCTGCGACGGCGAGTGCGAAGCTTCCCTTGGCTATGGCCATCACGATTACCTCGAAGGCCGCGCCGATAGTGCACAGCCCGCTGACCGTGATGGCGTGCAGGGCAGCATCTGGGCAACAGATTTCCACAGGTGCAGGCGGGCCCTGCCTGAAGCCCGGCAGTTCGCCTGCCGGGCAGCGCTATTGCTTTGATTTTTCGCGGGTGGCCACTAGAATGCGGCGCGAAAGACTCCGCCAATGACGCTACCCGAACCCTCCGCGCCCACCGTGAGGCACGAGCCCCTGCCGCTGATCGTCGAAGAGGCAGAGCGGCTGCGCGTGCTCGACAGCTTCTATGCCGATCCGCTGGCGGATGACCCTGAGCTGGCGGCCATTTGCGCCTTCGCCGCACAGCTGTGCGACGTGCCAATCGCGCAGGTTTCGCTGGTCGAGGATGCACGCCAGAACTTCCTCGCCGGAATCGGTCTGGACGTGCGGGAAACGGTGCGCGAAGTTTCGTTCTGCGCCCATGCCATGCTGACGCAGGGCCTGATGGAGATCCCGGATGCGCGGCTCGATCCGCGCTTTGCCGACAACGCGCTGGTCACCGGCGCGCCCGGCATCTGCTTCTATGCGGGTCAGCCGCTGGTGTCGGAGGAGGGCGCCCCGCTGGGCGCGCTGTGCCTCATCGACACGCAGCCAAGGCCGGAAGGGCTGACCGCATTCCAGCGCGACGGTCTGGCGGTCCTCGGCCAGGCGGTGATGCGGCGGCTGACCTCGCACCGGGCGGACATGCGCGCGCGACAGGCCATTGCCGAGCGGACCGAGCGCCTGCGCGCCATGCTCGACGGCGTGCCGCAGATCGCCTGGTCAGCCGATTGCGACGGCAATTTCGACTATTTCAATGCCCGCTGGCAGCAGGTGACCGGGCAGGAGCCACCGCGTGTGGCCGAGGACTGGCGGCCGCTCATTCACCCTGACGAAGCCACGCCGGTCATGGCGCACTGGTACCGGTGCTTCAGCGAGAGCAAGCCGTTCGAGGAGGAGTACCGGGTCCGCCGCGATGACGGCGCATGGCAATGGGTGCTATCACGCGCCGTGCCCGTACCCGACGCGGATGCCGGTGGCATGCGCTGGTTCGGCACCGTCACCGATATCGATGCTGTCCACCGGGCGATGGAAAGCCGCGACATGCTGGCGCGCGAACTGGCGCACCGGATCAAGAACATCTTCGCCGTGGTCACCAGCCTCATTGCCCTGCGCGTGCGCCGCAAGCCCGCGCACCAGCCCTTTGCGGACGAGCTGGTCGCGACCCTGCGCGCGCTCAGCCGGGCACATGATTTCGTCCGCCCGGAAGGCGGCGAGACACGCGAGAGCCTGCTCGGCCTGCTGGCGAATATCTTTGCCCCTTATCGCGATGATGACGGGGCCGAACGCATCGCCGTGAGCGGTGCGGATGCCTGCGTTTCGGCGCGCGCGGCCACCCCGCTGGCGCTGATCTTCCACGAACTGGCCACCAACTCGGCGAAATATGGCGCGCTGTCTGCTGATGCGGGCGAGGTCGCGCTGACGCTGGAGGATGCCGGTGAGGATATCGTGCTTCACTGGCGCGAGAGCGGCGGCCCGCCGGTCGATGCGGCGAGCAAGCCCGACGCCAATCCAGGCTTCGGCACGCGACTGGTCGACATGAGTGTCGGCAGCCAGTTGCAAGGCAGCTGGGAACGCAGCTTCGAGCCCGGCGGGATGGTGGCGAGGATTACCCTGCCCCGCACCGCCATCGCGGATTAGGCTACTACGGCATCCAGCCCTGACGGCCTGCAAACGGCAGGCTTGCATGCTTCCGGTGCTCACGACCCGGCAAGGTCGCTGCGCGCCGGGTCATGCCACCCCGCCATTTTCGGCACGTCATCTTCTGGATGTCGCAGCAGCCAAAACGAGGGCGCTTAGGCAAAGCCCTCGCCGCTGGGCCAGCCAGGTGCAGCCAGTCCCATCACCTTGAACAATTCGCCCATCTGTTCCGGATCGACCAGCCGGTCGCGTCCGCTCAGCAGTGCCTCTTTCTGATCGGGCACCGCCTGCGCCAGCGCCTCGGCGCGGGCATCGACACCAAGCCGCTTGAGCCAGCGGCCCTGCTCCACCGTGCCCAGCCAGCGCGCGCCCTTGCTCGCGGCAATGTGGCGCATCAGCACGAAATCGACATGCGCGGTCAGGTCGGCCTCGCCCGGTGCCTCCATCGCATCGACCTTGCTGTGTTCGCGCACCGCCTGGACAGAGGAGCCGGCGCGCGGCTCGGTATAGCCATAATCGACGATCAGCGCCGTCCCGCCCTGATCCGCCAGCCGTTGCCCGATTTCGCCCATCACGGCGGCGCAGGCCGGGCTCATCTCCAGCACGGTGCCCTTGGGCAGGTTGCGGCGCGAGGCGGGTACGCTGTCGTCGCGCGGCTCGGCTCCGGCCATCAGCGCAAAGCGCTCGTCCTTGACCGCCACCATGACCTCGCGCCAGCCCTCGCCGGTCCGCACCAGCTGGCGCACCGGCAGCGCGTCAAGGAATTCGTTGGCGACCAGCAGGATCGGCGCGTCCGCTGGCAGGTCGGACAGGTCGTCATGAAAGATCGCGTCCGGCACAGCCTTTTTCTGGGCTTCGCGCAGGGTCGGCGAGCCTTCGACAAAGTGCACCTGCGGCTTGAGGTCATAGCGCGCCATGACCCTGAGCGCGTCCTTCGCCAGCGTCCCGCGCCCCGGCCCCAGCTCGACATAATGGACCGGATCGGGCTTGTCCGCCCGCAGCCACACATCGACCAGCCACAGGCCGATCAGCTCGCCAAAAACCTGGCTGATTTCGGGCGCGGTGACGAAATCGCCCTTCGCCCCCAGCGGATCGCGGGTGGCGTAATAGCGGGCATTGGCCTCGCCCATATATTCCATCAGGCTCATCGGCCCCTGGGCCTCGATCAGCCGCCGGAACTTCTCGGCGAGCGGCGCATCCTTTGCCTCGCTCATATGCGCCTCACGCCCTCGCGGGCGTCCCGCTGGCGAGCGGCTTGCGCGACAGCGCCCAGATTACCAGAGCCAGTCCGGCCAGGATCAGCGGGATGGTCAGCCACTGGCCCATCGACAGGCCGGTGCGCGCGGCGAACTCGCTCAGCTGCGAATCCGGCTCGCGGAAGAACTCGACCACGAAGCGGGCCGAAGCGATCAGCGAGGTGAACACGCCGACCAGCAGGCCTGGACGGAAGCGCGCGCGGGTCAGCCAGAACAGGCTCAGCATCACCACGATCACCAGCAAGCCCTCCAGCGCCGCCTCGTAAAGCTGGCTGGGATGGCGCGGCATGAAGCTGCTCACGCACTCGCCGGCGCGGATACCCTCGTCGCAGAAGATCATGCCCCATGTGCCGTCCGTCGTTCGTCCCCAGAGCTCGCCATTGATGAAATTGGCCAGCCGCCCGAACAACATGCCAAAGCCGACGTTTACAGAAAGATAATCGCACACCCGAATGAAGCTGAGGCCGTGACGCCATGACACGAAGGCGATCGCCAGCACCGTGCCGACCAGCCCGCCATGGAAGCTCATGCCGCCGCCCAGCGTGTTGAACATCTCCCACGTGCCCAGATATTCAGGCATGTAGAAAATAACGTAACCGGCCCGGCCCCCGACGATAATGCCGATCGTGCAGTAGAAGAACAGGTCGTCGCAATGGCGCTGCGCCAGCGGCGCGCCGGGGGCCTTCGCCATGCGCGACAGGTGCCAGTAGCCCAGCACGATCCCGGCGAGGTAGGCGAGCGAGTAATAGCGCAGCGTAAAGAAGCCCAGGTCGATGCCCTGCGACAGGCCCAGATCGCTCCAGTTGACGATCGACCCGCTGCTTGCGGCCAGCACATCCAGCATGACGAGGCGCACTCCTGCTTATGGCCTCGCTGCACGGGCCTTCGGCACTGCGAGCGCTTTGGCACATGCCCGCTCTGCGCGAAACCCCCGATCCCGCCATGGCCATCATACGAGAGCTTTTGCACAATGCCGCGCTCCACTCTATCTGGGCGCAATGATCGAGATTTCCGTTCCCAACCAGCGCGCCATCATCGACCGCCGCGCGCTGACTGCCGATATCGCCGCCATCGTCGAGCGCGACGGCGCCGAAAAGGCGCGCCCGGCGCTGATCGCGCTGCTCAAGGACGCCATTGCCCGCGGCCGTGCCGAACTCTCGGCGCGCCTTTCGGCCAAGCCCGGCGCGGGACACGAGATCACCCATGGCCATGCCTTCCTGACTGACCAGCTGATCCGCATGGTTCACGACCACGTGGTCGGCGATCTCTACCCGGTGGCCAACAGGTCGAGCGGCGAGCGGCTGACGCTGATCGCGGTCGGCGGCTATGGCCGCGGCGAGATGGCCCCGTTCTCCGACGTCGACATCGCCTTTCTCACGCCGACCAAGGCCACCGCCTGGTGCGAACAGGCGATCGAGGCGATCCTCTATTTCCTGTGGGACCTCGGCCTGATCGTCGGCCATTCGAGCCGTTCGCTGAACGAGATGGTCCGCATGGCGAATGACGACCTGACGATCCGCACCTCGCTGCTCGAAAGCCGCTATCTGTGGGGCGACAAGGAGCTGTATCACGAGGCCCGCGAGCGGTTCTGGAACGAGGTCGTGCCCGGCTCCGAGGGGCGCTTCACCAGCGAGAAGCTGGCCGAACGCGATGCCCGGCACAAGCGCATGGGCGATTCCCGATATGTCGTCGAACCCAATGTGAAGGAGGGCAAGGGCGGCCTGAGGGACCTGCAGACGCTCTACTGGATCGGCAAGTATACCTACCGCGTCCGCAGCGCCGCCGAACTGGTCGACAAGGGCCTGTTCAGCAAGCAGGAATATGCCACCTTCCGCCGGGCCGAGCGCTTCCTGCTGGCCGTGCGCTGCCATTTGCACACGATCGCGAACCGCGCGGAAGACCGGCTGACCTTCGACCTGCAGCGCGAAGTCGCCAACCGGATGAACTATGCCGACCGCAAGGGCAAAAGCGCAGTCGAGCGCTTCATGCAGTTTTACTTCCTGCAGGTTAACCATGTCGGGAATCTGTCCGGCGTGTTCCTCGCCCAGCTGGAAGAACAGCAGCAGGCGAAGGGCAAGAAGCGCCGCTTTTTCGAGCGCTTCCTGCCCCGCCGCGAGCGCACCATCGAGGGTTACCGGGTCGAGGGCGAGCGGATCGAGGCCCCGCGCGACGACTGGTTCGCGAAAGACCCGGTACGCCTGATCGAGATCTTCGCCATCGCCGAGCGCGAGCGGCTGGAAGTCCACCCCGAAACCATGCGGATGGCCCGCCGCGATGCCCGGCTGATCACGGCCGAGGTGCGCGAGGACCCGCGCGCCAATGCGCTGTTCCTGCAGGTGCTGGCGGGGCATGAAGATCCCGAGAGCGTGCTGCGCTGGATGAACGAGGCGGGCGTGTTCGGGCGCTTCGTGCCCGATTTCGGCCGGGTCAACGCGCAGATGCAGTTCGACATGTACCACCATTACACCGTCGACGAGCACACGATCCGCGCCATCGGCCTGCTCCACCAGATCGAGATGGGCGACCTCGAGCATGAGCACCCGATCGCCACCCGCAGCATCCCGCGGCTGGAAAACCGCCGGGTGCTCTATGTCGCGACGCTGCTCCACGACATCGCCAAGGGCCGTGGCGGCGACCACTCGGTCCTCGGGGCCGAGGTGGCGCTGGAGCTGTGCCCACGCCTGGGCCTCAACAAGCACGAGACCGCTCTTGTCTCATGGCTGGTGCGCGCGCACCTGCTGATGAGTGCGACCGCCTTCAAGCGCGACCTCGCCGACCCCAAGACCATCGACGATTTCGTCGCCGAGGTGGATACGCTGGAAAAGCTGCGCCAGCTGACCGCGCTGACCATCGTCGACATCCGCGCTGTCGGGCCCGGCATCTGGAACAGCTGGAAGCGGCAATTGCTCAACGACCTGTTCGACCTCGCCGCCAAGCGGCTGGAAGCGGGCGATGAATCGGACCAGCTGGCCGAGCGCGTCGCCGCCAAGCGCGAACAGGTGGAGGAACTGCTCGGCGAACGGGCGGTGCTGATCGACAAGCTCGACGAGTGTTTCGACGATCATTACTGGGCCGCGGAACCTGCCGACATCATCGCCCACAACCTCAAGCAATATGCCGAGGCGCGGCGCGAGCAGCACAAGCTGTCGATCCACACCGAATATTACCCGGCGCGCGGCGCGACGCTGATCACCGTCATCGGCGCTGACCATCCCGGCCTGTTCTTCCGCATCGCCGGGGCGATCCACCTCGCCGGGGCGAACATCATCGACGCGCGCATCCACACCACGGCCGTCGGGCAGGCGGTCGACAACTTCCTCGTGCAGGACCCGGTCGGCAAGCCGTTCCGCGAGAGCGGGCAGCTGGCACGCCTGAAGAAGACCATCGAGGATGCGCTGGCGGGCAAGATCGACATGGTCCCCAGCCTCGCCAAGCGGCCGCTGCCGCGCCGCCGGGCCGAGCATTTCCGGGTCGCGCCGCAGATCTTCTTCGACAACGAGGCGTCGGCCCGGTTCACCGTGATCGAGGTCAACGCGACCGACCGGCCGGCGCTGCTCAACCGCCTGACGCGAGCGATGTTCGAACGCAGCCTGATGATCAACTCGGCGCATATCACCCATTATGGCGAGCGCGCGGTCGATACCTTCTATGTGACGGATCTGCTCGGCGGCAAGATCACCTCGCAGGACCGACTGGAGGGGATCGAGCGGGCGCTGCTCAAGGCGATTGCCATGGACGAGCCTGATCCAGAGCCGGAAGTTGACGTGGAAACGCCCGAGACGTCAGCGAATAACGGCCCGGGCGGCAAGATCGGCAAGGATGCCGAGGCGGCTGAGTAAGCCGCCTCAGGAAAGGTAAGCCGAAGAGCGGAGCCTAGGGGCTCGCGGGCTCTTCATCGTCGTCATCGTCGAGCACGACAATGGCGACCGCGATCGCGGCGGCGAGGCCAACGACGATGGCGATGATGCTGATCGGCTCGCTACCGCCCAGCTGTTCACTCTCGGCGAGCGGCGAAGCCTGCCGTTCAGCGGCCTGTGCGCCGATAGGTGCCAGCGTCATTGCGGCGGATGCCAGGATGGCGGCGGTGGTACGGGTCATAACGGGCCTCCGGTCGTTGGCGCGCATTCGCAAAAGCAACATTCCTGCGCTGCGCCGCACAAATGTCTCACCACTGCCCCGCGCGGTCAATACGCGATTTCTCGTCTTTCCCGATTAATTTGACTCTACTCCCGGGCCCCGAACAGCGCGGTGCCCACGCGGATATGCGTGGCCCCCAGCATCACGGCCGTGGGATAGTCGCCGCTCATGCCCATCGAGAGGCCCGACATGCCGTTGTCGGTCGCCAGTTTCGCCAGCAGCGCGAAGAACGGCGCCGCCTCAATCCCGAAGGGCGGGACGCACATCAGACCGGCGAGCGGGATGTGCGCCGCGCGCGCCTGATCGAGCAGTGCGGACAGGTCGCCAATCGCGCAGCCGCCCTTCTGCTCCTCCGCGCCGATATTGACCTGCACGAAGCAGGGAATGCGGCGACCGGCCTTGTCCATGGCTTTCGCCAACGCCTTCACCAGACTCGGTCGGTCGAGGCCGTGGAGGCAGTCGAACAGCGCCACCGCATCCTCAGCCTTGTTCGATTGCAGCTGGCCGACCAGATGCAATTCGAGATCGGGATAGCGCTCGCGCAGGGCGGGCCACTTGCCCTGCGCCTCCTGCACCCGGTTCTCGCCGAACACGCGCTGCCCGGCCTCGATCAGCGGGACGATGGCGTCCGCCGGGTGGGTCTTGCTGATCGCGATCAGCGTGACATCCCTGGGGTCGCGGCGCGAGGCCTTGCAGGCGAGGGCGATCTCACCGTGTACCTCAGCCAGAAGCTGCGCTGCCGTTTTGCTCATCCGCGCGCTATAGAGCGGCGATGGCACGAAACCAGCCCCTTCCCGACCTGTGGTTGATCTCCGACGAGCGCAATGGCGCCGTGCTGGAGCGAGCGCTGGAACGCCTGCCGCGCGGGAGCGGCTTCGTCTATCGCCATTACCACCTGCCACCCGAGGAACGGCTGGCGCGCTTTCTGGAGCTTGGCCGGATGGCGCGCGCGCGCGGCCACCTGCTGATCCTCGCCGACGACGCGCTGACCGCGCGCGAATGGGGCGCGGACGGCATCTATGGCGCGCCGCTGGCCTTATGCCCGCGCCGCGCCGACCTGCTGACTATCGCCACGGTGCACGACATGCGCGAGATCGCGAAGGCGAACCGGATGGGGGCCGATGCCGTGATGCTGTCGCCCGTCTTCCCCACGCGCTCGCATCCCGGTGCGGCGGGCCTTGGCCCCCTGCGCTTCCGCCTGCTGGCAAGCCACGCGCAAATGCCGGTAATCGCGCTGGGCGGAATGGATCAGCGCGGCGCCGACCGGCTCGACTGGCCGCGCTGGGCCGCGATCGACGGATTGAGCTAGGGAAAATTGTTCCGGCGGCTTGGCAAAGTGTCGTGTGTGGTAAAGTCGGTCCGCCGGTAGCGGTGCCAGCCCACTCCCCCACCCGACCACCCAAACAGGATAATGCCTTGGGAGGTCGGGTGGGGGAGCGGGCCGGTGCCGGGCGCAGCGAGCACGAAGTGCGAAGCGATCGGACGCCACAAACATTGACCCCGAGTCCACCATCTGCGATTCTTGGCGCCTGACAGGAAAGGGCCAGACATGGCGACCCAGGCAATGACACGCGGGCAAGGCGCCGACTGGCGCGCCGCCATCCGCCGCTCGATGCTGCGCGCGGCGCAGATCGTGGGTGCGGTGCTGCTGTTCGCCTTCACCGCCTTCCTGACGCTGGCGCTGCTCAGCTATCAGCAGACCGACGCCTCTTTCTCGACCGCGGCGGGCGAGATGATCGCCAACTGGATGGGCGCGCCCGGCGCATGGGTGGCGGACGCCGCGTTGACGCTGTTCGGCCTCGTCGCCGCCTTGTTCGTGCCGCTGTGTTACGCCTTCGCGCGCAAGCTGTGGCGCGATGCCGAGGAGGAGGAAACCCCGCGCCGCTGGTGGCGCACCGTGGCGCTGCTGCTGCTGGCGATGGTGCTGCTGTCGACCGTGCTCGCGCTGCTGACCGAGCCGCGCGAATGGAGCCTGCCCGCCTCTGCCGGGGGGCTGGTCGGCCTGCTCGGCGAAAGCGGCGTGCGCGGTCTGGCCGGTTTGCTGCCAGAGGGCGGACGCTTCTGGGGGGTGCTCGCGGGCGGACTCGCCTGCTTTGTCGGCGGCGCTGCGCTGGTGAGCCGGGTCTTCGCCTTCGAGTGGAAGTCACTCCTCACCCTGCCCGACTGGCTGCGACGCTCGCCGAAGGATGGCACGATCGCGGACGACGATGCCAGCACCTTCGAGCGCACGGTCGAACGGCGCAAGGCCAAGGAAAAGGACGAGCCCGAGCCGCTTGTCCTCGCCACACCGGATCGCAAGCCACCCGAGATCAGCGACCCTTCCGCCCCGCCGCGCCCGGCCAAGCCCGCCAAGGCCAAACAGAAGGACCTGTTCGCCGAATACGACCTGCCCGGCCTCGACCTGCTGGAGGATCGCGCGTCGAACAATCCCGCACCGCTCGACCGGCTGGCGCTGGAGAGGAACGCCCGCCTGCTCGAAAACGTGCTCGACGATTTCAACGTCAAGGGCGAGATCACCGCCGTCCGCACCGGCCCGGTCGTGACCATGTACGAGCTGGAGCCTGCGCCCGGCATCAAGGCCAGCCGCGTGGTCGGCCTCGCCGAGGATATCGCCCGCAACATGTCCGCCATCAGCGCCCGCGTTGCACCGATCCCCGGCAAGACGGTGATGGGCATCGAGCTGCCCAATGCCGACCGCCAGGTGGTCAGCTTCAAGGAACTGGTCGCCGCCGAAAGCTTCGTCGAATCCAAGGGCAATCTGCCGATCATCCTGGGCAAGGACATTGCCGGCGAGCCGGTCGTCGCCGATCTGGCCGCCATGCCGCACCTGCTGGTCGCGGGCACCACGGGCTCGGGCAAGTCGGTCGGGCTGAACGCTATCCTGCTCTCGCTTCTGTACCGCTTCAGTCCCGCTGAGTGCCGCCTGATCCTGATCGATCCCAAGGTGCTCGAACTGAAGAGCTACGACGACATCCCGCACCTGCTGTCGCCCGTCGTGACCGAGCCGCACAAGTCGGTGCGCGCGCTCAAATGGGCGGTCGAGGAGATGGAGCGGCGCTATCGCATGATGAGCGACATCGGCGCGCGCAATTTGTCGGGCTTTAACGAGCGGGTGAAGGCCGCGCAGGCCAAGGGCAAGCCATTGGGCCGCCGGGTGCAGACCGGCTTCGACCCCGAGACGGGCGAGGCGCTGATCGAGGAGGAGCAGCTCGATTACGAGGTGCTGCCGCAGATCGTGCTAATCGTCGACGAACTGGCCGATCTGATGGTCACCATCGGCAAGGAAATCGAGGTGCTGATCCAGCGCCTGAGCCAGAAGTCGCGCGCGGCGGGCATCCACCTCATCATGGCCACCCAGAGGCCCTCGGTCGACGTCATCACCGGCGTCATCAAGGCCAATTTGCCGACCCGCGTCAGCTTTGCCGTGACCAGCCGCATCGACAGCCGCACGATCCTGGGCGAACAGGGCGCCGAGCAGCTGCTGGGCAAGGGCGACATGCTCTACAAGCCCACCACCGGGGCCCTGCGCCGTGTGCACGGCCCGTTCGTTTCCGACGAAGAGGTCGAGAAGGTCGCCTCGCACTGGCGCGCACAGGGCGAGCCGGCCTATGTCGATTCGGTCACCGAAGAGCCCGAGGATGGCGGCGGTTTCGGCTTCGAGGACGAGTTCACCGCCTCCGACAATCCCGCCGAACGGCAGTACCACCAGGCGATCCAGATCGTGTGCGAAAACCAGAAGGCCAGCGGCTCGTGGCTGCAGCGCCAGATGGGCATCGGCTACAATACCGCCGCCAAGCTGATCGAACGGATGGAGGAGGACGGCATCGTCGGCCCCGCCAACCATGTCGGGCGGCGTGAGATTTATCGCGACAGGGACGGCAACCCGCTGTAAGCGCGCGGCAACCTGTACTTTTGCAGGCTGCACCCTTCCATCGAACCGGTTTCAGATGTAACGGCCCCATCCGGACCCGAAGGAGATTGCCGCATGCGGATCGGTTGCCCCCGCGAGATCAAGAACCGCGAGTATCGCGTCGGCCTGACGCCAGAAAGCGCCAAGGAACTCGTTTCGCACGGCCACGAGGTCTGGATCGAAAGCGGCGCGGGCCTCGGCATCGGTGCTGGCGACGACCAGTACCGGGCCTCCGGCGCGCGCATCGTCCCCGACGCGGCCAGCGTGTTCGGCGAATGCGAGATGGTGGTGAAGGTCAAGGAGCCGCAGGCGAGCGAGCTGGCGATGCTGCGCGAAGGGCAAATCCTCTACACCTATCTCCATCTCGCGCCGGACCCGGAGCAGACTGCTGGCCTCATCAAATCGGGCGCGACGGCCATCGCCTACGAGACTGTCACCGGGCCAAGTACGCATGGGGGCGGCACCCTCCCGTTGCTCAAGCCCATGAGCCAAGTCGCCGGGCGAATGAGCGTGCATGCCGGGGCCAATGCGCTGGAAAAGGTCCATGGCGGTCGCGGCGTGCTGATCGGCGGTGTTCCGGGCGTCCTGCCCGCGAATGTGGTGGTGATCGGTGGCGGTGTGGTCGGGTTCAATGCCGCGCAGATGTCTGCCGGGATGGGCGGGCGCACCACCATCCTCGACCGTAATCCCGAAGTGCTCGAACGCGTCGGCACCCATTTCGAAGCGCGCGCCTCCACCCGCTTTTCCAATGCCGCCAACCTGGAGGAGGCAATCAGCGAGGCCGACCTCGTGATTGGCGCGGTGCTGATCCCCGGCGCCGCCGCCCCCAAGCTGGTGACGCGCGAGATGTTGAAGATCATGAAACCCGGCGCGGTGCTGGTCGACGTGGCGATCGACCAGGGCGGCTGTTTCGAAACCAGCCACCCGACCACGCATGACGACCCTACCTTCATCGTCGACGGCATCGTCCATTATTGCGTCGCCAACATGCCCGGCGCGGTCAGCCGGACGAGCACCTATGCGCTCAACAACGTCACGCTGCCCCATGCGCTGCGGATCGCCGACGCTTTCGATGGGCCGGGGGGCTGGCGCGAGGCCTTGCGCCGCGATCCGCATCTGGCGCAGGGGCTTAACGTCCATGCCGGAAAGGTTACCTATCCGGCCGTCGCGACCGAGCTTGGCCTCGACCTCCTCCCCCTCGACGAAGCGCTGGCCTGACCCGGCAACCTGCGGAAAATCACGGATAAGAAACGTGATTTCCAAACAGGGTTAGTAAAATCTGAACACTTTCCTCCGTATTTGCCCTGGGCATGACAGGGGGACGTCTTCTTCGGCGGCTTAAGCGCTGTTTCAGCGGTGCTGAAACACGTGCGGTTCCGGCTCGCTCCCGGTCCCGGTCTTCCGACAGGGTAAAATTTGGGAGGCCGGGAGGGAGTGCGGGCTGGTGCCGCTTCCACGCATGTGGAACAAACATGCGGCGCGTACCTGCGCTGGGACTGCTCGGCCTTGCCGCCGTGCTCGGGCCTGCGGGTGCCGACGCCGAGGAGGAAGGCTGGCGGCTCGACCCCTATGTTCGCATTGAGCTGGCCGCGATCAGCGCGGATTCCAGCGATCAGGATGGCGAGCTCGTCATCAATGGCGACGCCATCACCTTCCGCGCGCAGGGCGGGCTCGAATTCGCGGATGGCACCACCAGTTTCACCGTCGAGGCCGACCGCATCCAGGTCTTCCGGCCGGGCAGGAACCGCCGCAATACCGACCGCGACCGCTTTACCGCGATGGCCGAGACCGAAGTGGCCGCGGATGTCGATGTCCGGCTTCGCGCCCGCTATTACGACGACCTCGTCACCGCCGAATTCAACGATACCGATGAGCAACAGCTCGCCGCACGGGTCACCTATGAACCTGTAAAGGCGCATAGATTCCGTCTCGAAGGCACCTGGCGCGAGCGTGAATATGACGACGGCATGGGTCCGGGCGGCGGCTCCACGAGCGGCTCGGGACCGCGCATCGACGCTGAATACCGCCACCGGTTCGGACGCTATAACTACCTGACCTTCGACCTGCGCGCCGAGGAGATCCGCTCGGACAATGCCGAGCGCCGCTATTCACGGCAGTCGGGTGCGATTTCCTACACCCAGCCGATCACGCGCGACCTGCGCGTGCGCCCTGCGGTGGAGGTGCGCAAGACCCGTTTCGACGGGCGGCCGGTCGACGGGGAGCCGCGCGACGACACACAGATCATGCCCGAGGTAAAGGTCCTCTGGTGGCCGGGGGACTGGCGCATCGAGGGCAAAGCTAAATATATCCATGCCTCTTCGAACGATCCCCTGCGCGATCGCGAAGGCTACCGCCTGAGCCTGAGCGTGGGACATGTCTTCTGAACTGAAGCACCGCCTCCGCCGTATCCTCGAACGGGCGACGCCGCAGATCCGGCGCCCGGCGATTATCGGTGCCGTCGTCCTGCTCGCGCTGGCCGGCCTTGCCGCGCTCGGTCTGTCCCGCACCGACTCGGCCTTCGAGATGCCGTCCGCACTTGGCGGCGAGGCGGTCTCCAATGCGATCTGGGGCCTCAGGCCCGATAACCTGCTCATGGTGCTGCCATTGGGCGCGTTCCTGGTGGTGCTGGCACGCAGCTTTGTCGGCCTGAAGGCGTTCGGCCTGTTCACGCCGATGCTGATCGCGCTCGCCTTCCTGCAGATCGGCCCGATCTTCGGCCCCGTGGTGCTGATTTCCTCCATCACCGTGGGCATGATCATCGCGCCTTCCCTGCTCAAGTTGCGAATGACCCGCGTCGGCTTCCTCGGCGTCCTCATCTCGCTGGTCGTGCTGGTGTTGACCATGCTGCAGGAAGTGCTCGACCAGGAATTGCAGGTCGATGCCTTCCCGGTCGTGGTCTGCGCCCTGTGCGTCGAACGCTGGTGGAAGCAGTGGGAGAAGGACGGCTGGTGGCCCGCCGCGCGCATGGCCGGCAACACCTTCATCCTCGCGCTGGCCATCGAATTCGTCATCGTCAGCCACGTCGCGCTGGCGCTCATCAACATCTCACCGATGATCCTGCCCGCCCTCTCGGCGGTCGCGATCGCCATCCTTGGCCGGTATCGCGGGCTGCGCCTCAGCGAAATCGGCCGCTTCGCTCCACTCTGGCTGGAAGGCAACCGCAATGAACGCGCAAAATTCGAAGAGCTTCAGGCTACTAAGCCAGAGCCGCCGCCTCCGAAACTCCCGAAGCGCAAGGCCCATCCACACGTGGGACCAGCCCGCGACGGGCCCTGCGACTGGCAGTCGGCGTTCGCAGATATTGCGGTCCTCCAGCCCATCGAAGACATCAGAATCACCCGCGACTTCGGCCACCAGGCCGGCGCGGGTGATCGACGACATTCTGGGGATCAATCTCAGGAACGCGCTGATCGCCAAGTACAATCCGCGCAAGGCGATCGAGCGCGCGCGGGACAAGGTGGCGGCAAAAATGGCCTTGAACGCGCACGATATCGCCACGACCGGAACGATCTGCGTCGTCTCCGAGTATGGCGAATTGATGCGCTTCGACCCGGTGAAGACCCTTCCTGACTCCTGGGCGATCAAGCCCGGACGCGGATCGCAGGGTGACGGCATCCTGCTGGCCGTGGGCAAGAAGGGCAATAACTGGGTCAAGGGTTCGGGCACCGAACTGACGCCCGAGGACGTCTTCAATCATGTCCGGCGCATTGTCGACGGGCAGTTCTCGGGCGATTCCGTGGCCGAGGACCAGGCGCTGATCGAACCGTTGATCCGCGCCGATCCGGGGATTGCCAGCCTGTGCGACGATGGCTTGCCCGATATCCGGATGATCTGCCTCCACGGCGAGCCGCTGATGGGCATGCTGCGCCTGCCGACCAACCAGTCCGACGGCAAGGCCAACCTGCATCAGGGTGGCATCGGCGCGGGCGTCGCCCTCGACACGGGCCGCATAACCCGCGCGCTGCAGGGCACGACCGAGCTCACCCATCACCCAGATACTGGCACGAAGCTGATCGGTTTCGAGATTCCGGGCTGGGACAAGATCCTCGAACTCTCGGCCAAATGCGGCCCGGCCATTGGCCTGGGCTATTGCGGCGTCGACATCGTGGTCGACGAGTTCGAGGGGCCGCTGATCCTCGAGGTCAATGCCCATCCCGGCATCGAGATCCAGAACATCAATCTGCGTGGCCTGCGCGGCGCGATGGCGCTGATGGGCGAAACGTTCAAATAAGGCCGCGCCCGCAGCTCACTCCGCGATCCCCAGCTGCCAGAGGATAAAGCCGACCTCCTCGGCGGTTTCCTTCAGCCCCTCGAACCGCCCGCTCTTGCCCGCATGGCCCGCGCCCATATTGGTCTTCAGGAGCAGCACATGGTCGTCGGTCTTCAGCTCGCGCAGCTTCGCGACCCATTTGGCCGGTTCCCAATAGGTGACGCGCGGGTCGTTGAGGCCAGCGGTCACCAGCATCGGCGGATAGGATTTCGCGGCGATGTGGTCATAGGGCGAATAGCTCAGGATCGTCTCGAAATCCGCTTTGCTTTCAATGGGGTTGCCCCATTCCTGCCACTCGCCCGGCGTCAAAGGCAGCGTATCGTCGAGCATGGTGTTGAGCACGTCGACGAACGGAACATGGGCGACGATGCCCCCCCACAAATCGGGCGCCTGGTTGATGACCGCCCCCATCAGCTCGCCGCCCGCAGAGCCGCCGCTGGCGCTGATCCTGCCCTCGGCGGTGTAGCCACGCTCGACCAGCCCGCGCGCGACATCGACGAAATCGTTGAACGTGTTGGTGCGCCGTTCCAGCTTGCCCGCCAGGTACCATTCGCGGCCCAGATCGTCGCCGCCACGGATATGCGCGATGGCATAGGCCATGCCCCGGTCGACGAGGCTGAAGCGCGTGGTCGAGAAACCCGGCGCGACCGCATAGCCATAGGCGCCGTAGGAATAGAGATGCAGCGGCCCCGCCGGTCCGCCATTCATCGTGTCGCGATCCTTGCGATAGAGGATGCTGACCGGGATTTCGGCCCCGTCGCGCGCGGTGATTGTGATCCGCTCGACCGCATAGCGCGAGGGATCGTGGCCTGACGGAACCTCTTGAACTTTCAGCACTTCGAGCCGCTTTTCCGCGACATGGTAGTCGTAGACCGTCCCCGGCGTGATCGGCGACTGGTAGGTGACGCGGATTTTCTCGACCGCGAATTCGGGGTTGTTGCCGGTCCCGGCGCTGTACGCCTCTTCGGGGAAGGCAATCGGCTCGACCCGCGCGGGTTCATCGTAATAGCGCAGCTGCACCTGATCGAGGCCCGCCAGCCGCCCATGGGTGACGTAGAAGTCTTTGAACAGCTCGAACCCGGTCAGGTAGAAGTCGTCCGAGCCCGCAATCAGCGTGGTCCACGTGCCGGGATCGGCCAAGGGAGCGTTAGCGAGGCGGAAGTTCACATGCTCGTCATTGGTCAGGACGAACAGCTCCTCGCCCCGGATATCGACGTCATATTCGACGCCCTTCTTGCGCGCGCGCACCAGCAAGGGCGTGGCAAAGGGATCGCTGGCCGAGATGATCCGAACCTCGGAGGTTTCGTTGTCGCCGGCCGCCATCAGCAGCCATTTCTCGTCGGCGGAGAGGCCGGTATGGACGGTGAAGCCAAGCTGGTCTTCGTGATAGATTTCAACGTCTTCGCTCGGGTCGGCGCCCAGGCGGTGGACGCGAACATTGTCGACCCGCCAGTTCTCGTTCGCGCGGCCATAGACCAGCATCGTGTCACCCGCCGCCCAGATCAGCGCGCTATTGGTATCCTCGATAACGTCGGGCAGCGTCTCGCCCGTTTCCAGGTCGACGATGTGCACGGTGTAGCGCTCCGACCCGTTGGTATCGGCCGACCAGGCGAGATAGCGCCCGTTCATGCTCACCGAGACGTCGTGCAGGCTGAAATAGTCGTGCCCGTCGGCCAGCCTGGGCACGTCGAGATAGCACTGCGTTTCGCCGCCCGTCACCGGCTTGCGATAATATTTGCTGTATTCGCCGCCTTCCTCGAACTCGGCCCAGTAAAGCCAGTCGCCATCCTTCTGCGGGACCGAGGAATCCGCCTCCTTGATGCGCGCGCGCATTTCCGAAAACAGGTTGTCGATCAGGGGTTTGTGCGGCGCCATCTGCGCTTCGAAAAAGGCGTTCTCGGCCTTCAGGTAACCCAGCACCGCCTCGTCCTCGACCTTGGGATAGCCGGGATCACGCAACCACGCATAGGGGTCGGAGACGGTGATGCCGTGGCGGGTGAAGCTGTGCTCGCGACGCTCGGCGCGCGGCGGCTGGAGGGGGGTATCGCTCAAGGGAGGACTTTCTTTGAAACTCTGATGACCGGTCAGATAGCGAGCGGCGGCAGGAGTGGAAAGGGCCGCCCCCGAGGTCTATATCCGGGGCTGAAGAGTACCCAAGCGACCCACAAGGAGGCCAAGCGCCCATGTTGATGCAGACCCACGAAGCCCGATTGCAGGCCCTGCGCGCCGAACTCGACAAGCGCGGGCTCGATGGCTTCGTGGTGCCGCTGTCGGACGAATATCTGTCCGAATATGTCGGCGCCTATGCCCAGCGGCTGGCCTGGCTGACCGGCTTCGGCGGATCGGCAGGCAGCGTGGTCGTGCTGAAGGAGAAGGCGGCGATCTTCGTCGACGGGCGTTACACCCTGCAGGTGCGCGACCAGGTCGATGGGCGGCTCTACGATTATCGCTCGGTCCCGGAAGATTCGATTTCGGGCTGGGTCACCGACAACGCCGCCAAGGCAGCAAAAATCGGCTACGACGCGTGGCTGCATTCGCCCGCCTTCGTCGAGCAGGCCGAAAAACGCCTCGCCAAGGCGGACATGGAGCTGGTCGCGGTCGACAGCAACCCGGTGGACGCGGTGTGGCAGGATCGCCCCGCCCCCTCCGCCGCGCCGGCCGTGCTGCAGGACGACGCGCTGGCTGGCCGGTCGAGCGCCGACAAACGCAGCGAAATCGCCGAATGGCTGAAGGAGGAAGGCCATGACGCGGTCGTCATCTCCGCGCTCGATTCGGTGGCCTGGGCGCTCAATATCCGGGGCAGTGATGTGGAGCGCACCCCGGTCGCACTATCCTATCTGACCGTGCATGCCGATGGCACCGCCGACTGGTTCATCGCACCCGAAAAGGTCAGCGCCGAGGTCGCCGCCGCGCTCGGCAATGCGGTCCGCATCCGCCCGCGCGCCAGCTTCGCCGAGGCGCTGGGAGAGTTCGCGGGCAAGTCCGTCGCGCTCGATCCGCAGCGTGCGGTCGCCGGGATTTTCGCCGCACTCGAAACAGCGGGCGCGACCATCGCCCGCGCGCAGGACCCGGTCGTGCTGCCCAAGGCGATCAAGAACGCCGCCGAGATCGCCGGACATCGCGCCGCGCAGGCCCGCGACGGGGCGGCCATCGCCCGCTTCCTCTACTGGCTAAGCGTCGAAGGGCCGACCGGCGAGGTGACCGAACTGTCCGCCGCCGACCGGCTCGAAGCGTTCCGCAAGGCCACCGGCCAGCTGGTCGACCTCTCCTTCGACACAATCTCCGGCGCAGGCCCCAACGGCGCGATCGTCCATTACCGGGTGAGCGAAGAGACCAACCGCACGCTCGAACCCGGCAGCGTCTATCTTGTCGATTCGGGTGGCCAGTACCGCGACGGCACGACGGACATTACCCGCACCGTTTGGATCGGCCCCGGCTCCCCGTCGGAGGAAGAACAGGATCGCTATACCCGCGTGCTCAAGGGCCATATCCGCCTCGCTTTGCAGACCTTCCCGCCGGGTACGCTCGGCTCGCAGCTCGACCCGCTCGCACGGCAATATCTGTGGGAGGCAGGCGTCGACTATGCCCATGGTACCGGCCACGGCGTCGGCGCGTTCCTCTCGGTCCACGAAGGGCCGCAGCGCATCGCCAAGCCGCCGCGCGGTGCAGCCGGCGGCGAACAGGAGCTGGTCGCGGGCATGATCCTTTCCAACGAGCCGGGCTATTACAAGACCGGGGGCTTCGGCATCCGGATCGAGAATCTTGTGCTGGTCGAGGACCGCACCATCGCGGGCAGCGAGGGCGACTGGCTCGGCTTCGAAACGCTGACACTGGCCCCAATCGACAAGGCGCTGGTGGCACAGCACCTGCTCACCCGGCAGGAGGTGGACTGGTGGAACGCCTATCACGCCCGCGTGCGCGAGGTGCTCGCCCCGCAGCTGGAAGGTGACGCTCTGGACTGGCTCGAACAGGCGTGCTCACCGCTATGACCGCGCGCAAACTCGTCGAGGAATGGATCCATCTCGGCCTTGGCGCGACCGCCTTGCCGCAGCCCCCCTTCGACTCCATGCAATGGTATGCGGACTATTCCGAGCGGGTGGCGGCGGACGGAAACGAAGGACGCCTCGTCTCCAGCTATCGCTTCACCGAGAATTGGGACATGTGGGAAATGCATCCCCACGGCACCGAGGTGGTGATCTGCACCTCCGGCGCGATGGTGCTCTTGCAGGAGGTGGCGGGCGAAGTGGTCAGGACTTCGCTCGGTCCCGGCGAATATGCGATCAACCCGCCCGGCATCTGGCACAGTGCCGATGTCGCCGAAACGACCGAAGCGATCTTCATCACCGCCGGCGTCGACACGCAGCACCGGCCCCGAACATAGCGCGCAGATGAACGGCGCGCCCGCCACGCGACAAATTGCGACAAAACGCACGCCTTCTGGCAAAAAGCTGCGACATGGCCGTCCTAGACCGGCGAGTGAGTGACGAGGCGTCGAGCCCCCCTCCCTTCCCCCCCCCTCATCGGCGCTTCGTCACTCTAGCCTTTGCGATCCGGCCGGACAGCGTCCGCACCCGCTCGCAATTTTGAACCGATATTGGAGAGTGTGATGAAGAAGCCCCTCATGATCGCCCTGGCCGCCGGAACCGGCATCGCCAGCCTTGCCGCCGGTATCGCCGTCCACGCACAGGGCCGTGGCGAAGGCCCGCCGATGACCCGCACCGCAGTCGAACAGCGCGCCGAAACCATGTTTGCCCGCATGGACGCCAATGCCGATGGCCAGCTCGATGCCGCCGACCGCGAGGCGCGCCAGCGCCAGATGTTCGACAAGATGGACGCCGACAGCAACGGCGCGATCACCTTCGAAGAGTTTACCTCGGCCCGCGAAAGCTTCCGCGAAATGCGCGGTGAACGCAGCGAAGCGCGTGGCCGTGGCGGTCGTCGCTTTGCCGGTCGCGGTGGCGGCGAACGGATGCTGGCCCGCGCCGACAGCGACGGCGACGGCGCAGTCAGCCAGGCCGAGTTCTCCGCTGCCCTGCTGACCCGTTTCGATGCCGCCGACACCAATGGCGACGGCGAGATTTCGGGCGACGAACGGCATGGCCGCGACCATCGCGGTCCGGGCAAAAGTGGCCAGCAGAGCTGATCCCGCCTAAAGCGCAACGATGGACGAAACCTCGCCCCAGACATTGTTGCTCGTCGATGACGAAGCGACCTTGCGCGAACCCCTGGCCGCCTATCTCGCGCGTCAGGGGTTCGTCGTGCACGAGGCCGAGAGCGCGGCCAAGGCGCGCGCGGTACTGGCCGAGATGCGGCCCGACCTGGTCCTGCTCGACATCATGATGCCGGGCGAGGACGGGCTGTCGCTGTGCCGCCATTTGATCGAGACGCGCAATGTCCCGGTGATCTTCCTGACCGCGCGGGGCGAGGCGACCGACCGCATCGTCGGGCTGGAAATCGGTGCCGACGATTATGTTGTCAAACCTTTCGAGCCGCGCGAGCTGGTCGCCCGCATCCGCTCCGTCCTGCGCCGCGCTGCACGCGATGGCACGGCGGTCGAACCCGATCTGCACTATGCCTTCGAAGGCTGGCTGCTCGACCCGCTCAAACGCAAGCTGACCGATCCCGAAGGCACCGTCGTCCCGATCTCCTCGGCCGAGTTCCGCCTGCTGGTCGCCTTCCTCGACCATCCGCGCCAGGTGCTCGACCGCGACCGGCTGCTCGACATGGTCCAGGGGCGCGAGGCGCATCTGTTCGACCGCGCGGTGGACAACCAGGTCAGCCGCTTGCGCCGCAAGGTCGAGACCGACAGCCGCGACCCGAAATTGATCCAGACCGTCTGGGGCGGCGGCTATCGCCTCGCCGCCGAGGTCCGGCGCGTGCCCGCCGGGGCCGATGGATGATCCACAAGCTCCTGCCCAAAAGCCTGCTCGGCCAGATGCTGCTGGCAGTCGCCGTGGCGCTGCTGGTCGCGCAGGGCCTGTCGGGCGTACTGCTCTATCGCGCCGAGCAACGCCGCGCCGAAATCGGGCTGATCAACTCGCTCGCCTTCCAGCTGGTGGCCGAACCTCGGGTCGAATTCCGCAGCGAGGGCCAGCGCGGCAGGCGCTACGACAGACGCCGCAGGCTGCGGATCGAACATACCGACGGCTCGCCGCACATGATCGGCGATACCCCCAGTCCCGAACATGCCGAGGCGCTGCGCGACGTGCTGGTCGAACAGGGCGTCGCCATCGACGAACTCGTCGTCTTCAACCGCCCGATCGCCTCGGACGAGTATCTCCGCAAGATCCGGCGGTTCTCGCCCCGTTTGGAATCCTCGCGCTGGGATCGCAGCGAAGACCTGCTCGTCGCCGGGCTCAGGCGCTTCGGCGAGGAGAAATGGGTGATTGCCCGCGCCCCCGTGCCGCCGCCCAACCAGCGGGCGATGGGCGGCGTCGTGATGCAGACGCTGATCCTCTACATCGTGCTGGTCGGCGGGCTGGCCATCCTGCTGCAACGGATTACCCGCCCGCTCGCCGCGCTGACCCGCCGGGTGGAGGACTTCGCAGGTCGCCGCGCGGCGGGCGATCCGCTCGAACCATCGGGGCCGGAGGATACCCGCCGCCTGATCGCCGCGCATAATGCGATGGAGGCGCGCATCGGTGCGCTGCTCGACGAGAAGGACGTGATGCTCGGCGCCATCGGCCACGACCTCAAGACCCCGCTCGCCGCCCTGCGCGTGCGAATCGAGTCGGTCGATAACGAGGATGAGCGCACGCGCATGGCCGCCAGTATCGAGGACATTACCGGCACGCTCGACGACATCCTGTCGCTGGCGCGGATCGGGCGCTCGTCCGACACGATCGAGCGGACCGACATTGCCGCGCTGGTCGCCTCGGTGGTCGACGAATACGAGGACATGGGCAAGCCGGTCGAGCTGCATGACGCGCCGCGCATGGCGCTCGACCTGCGGGCGACCTGGCTGCGCCGCGCGCTAAGGAACCTGGTCGATAATGCCCTGCGCTACGGCGAACGGGCGCGGATCGACCTCAGAAAAGACACCGCACCCGATGGCAGCGTGGAGGCGGTCATCGCCATTGCCGATAACGGCCCCGGCATGCCGGAGAGCGAGCTGGCCGCCATGCTCGAACCCTTCGCCCGTGGCGATGCCTCGCGCAATCGCGCCACTGGCGGCGCCGGGCTGGGCCTGACGCTGGCGCGCGCCATTGCCGAGCAACATGGCGGCAAGCTGGTGCTGAAGAATCGCCACGACGGAGACGGCAAGGTCGCCGGACTGATCGCCGAATTGCACTTGCCGCTCGACTGACGACTTCGCGGCGGCAAGATTTCTTGTTAGGGGCTGGTTGCGATAGCAACCAGTTACGAAAGTCCTCCCCCTGATGCGCCGACCTTCCTTGCGACCTGCCCTCCTGTCCGCCTCAGCCGCGCTGCTCGCCAATGCCGCCATGCTGCCGCACACGGCGCTGGCCCAGACGGCGACCGAAGCCGCCACCGGCGCGCTTCCCGCGGAAACGCCCAGCGACCTGCCGCGCAATGCCCGTCCGTCGCATTATTCGATCCATATCGTTCCCGACATGGAGGCGCTGACGCTCGGCGGCTCGGCCAGCATCGACCTCGAGGTGTTCGAGCCGAGCGAGGCGGTGACGGTCCATGCCAATGAGCTCGACATCCTCACCGCGCAGATGTGGCCGCTGGCCGGGGGCGAAGCGATCACGCTGACCGCCACGCTCGACACCGAGGCGCAGACCGCCAGCCTCGCCGCTGCCGACACGATCGCGCCGGGCCAGTACCGGCTCGACATCACCTATACGGGCACCATCTACACGCAGGCGAACGGCCTGTTCGCGCTCGACTATCCCGACAAGCGCACCGGCGAGGAGGTGCGCGGCCTGTTCACCCAGTTCGAGGCCCCCGATGGCCGCCGCTTCGCCCCGATGTTCGACGAGCCGAGCTACAAGGCCAGCTTCGACCTCTCGGCCACGGTGCCCGCCGACCTGATGGCCGTCGGCAACATGCCCATCGTCAGCGAGGAAGACCTCGGCGACGGTACCAAGCTGGTCAATTTCGGCACCACCCCGGTGATGTCGTCCTATCTGCTGTTCTTCGCACTGGGCGATTTCGAACGCGCGACCAAGCTGACCTCCGAAGGGACCGAGATCGGCATCGTCGCGCCTGCGGGCAGCGGCGACCAGGTGAACTACGCGCTCGATTCCATGGCCGAGATGCTGCCCTATTTCTCCGAATATTTCGACATGCCCTACACCCTGCCCAAGCTCGACAACGTGGCCGGGCCGGGCCGCTCGCAATTCTTCAGCGCGATGGAGAACTGGGGCGCGATCTTTACCTTCGAGCGGCTGCTGCTGTTCGATCCGTCGGTCAGCAGCGATTCGGTCCGCCAGACGACGTATGAGGTCGCCGCGCACGAAGTGGCGCACCAGTGGTTCGGCAATATCGTCACCATGGCCTGGTGGGACGATCTGTGGCTGAACGAAGGCTTCGCCAGCTGGATGGAGGCCAAGGTCACCTCGCACTTCCACCCGGACTGGGAGCAGGATTTCACCCGTGTCTCCAGCCGCGAGGCAGCGATGAACCTTGATGCGTTCGAGACCACCCACCCGGTGGTGCAGGAGATCTCGACCGTCAGCGAACTGGGCGCGGCTTTCGACGCCATCGCCTATCAGAAGGGCATGTCGGTCATCGGCATGTTCGAAGCCTATGCCGGCGAGGACGTGTGGCGTGACGGCCTGCGCGCCTACATGAAGGCCAACCAGTTCGACAACACGGTCAACAGCGACCTGTGGGGCGCGGTCGAGGCCGCCGGGGCCCCCGGCCTGACCGATATCGCCGCCGACTTCATCCACCAGCCGGGCGTCCCGCTGGTCGAGGTCACCAGCATGACCTGCGAAAACGGGCAGACCATGCTCGGCCTCGTGCAGAGCGAATTCAGCCGTGACCGCATGGACGAGGTCCGCGCCGATCCGCAGAGCTGGCGCGTGCCGCTCCGCATCGCCGTGGGCGACGGTGAGCCGGTCAGCCAGTTACTTGAGGGCAGCGCCAGCCTGACGCTCGACGGCTGCGGCCCGGTCACGCTCAATGCCGGACAGCATGGCTATTACCGCACGCTCTATGCCCCTGAGGCGCAGGCGGTGATGACCGCCGATTTCGCCCAGCTCGCGCCGATCGACCAGTATGGCACGATGCGCGATGCCATTTCGCTGTCGCGCGCGGGCTACCAGCCGCTCGCCGTCGGGCTCGACGTGCTCGCCGCAGTCCCCGCCGATGCCGAGGGTGTGCTGGCCGAAAGCGTCATCAATCGCTGGCAGGAATTCTACAGCGTGCTGGAAGACGAGACGGTCCGGGCCAAGCTGGCCGGGCAGGTTTCGGCCGACTGGCTTCCGCGCCTGCAGGCATTGGGCTTCGACCCGGTCGAGGGCGAGCCGATCAGGGACGCGTTGCTGCGGGCCAATCTGATCCGCGCGCTGGGCAGCATGGGCGATGCCACCGTGACCGCCGAGGCGAGCAGCCGCTTCGCCGCTTTGGCCGAGGACGCAACCGCGCTCGACGGCCCGCTCAAGACCACCTGGCTCGGCGTCGTATCGCGCAATGCCAGCCGTGAGGAGTGGGAACTCCTCCGCAGCCTCGCCAACACCACCAACAGCGCGGTCGAGAAGGAAATCTATTTCAGCCTGCTCGGCAACAATGCCGATCAAGAGATCGCCGAGGAAGCACTGGCGCTGGCGCTGACCGACGAACCGGGCGCGACCTTCAGCGCCTCGATCATCCAGACCGTGGCCTTCTCGCACCCCGAACTGACGTGGGATTTCGTGGACGCAAACCGCGAGCGGGTGGAGAGCTTCGTCGACGGCTCGGGGCTGGCCCGGTTCTACGGCGACCTGCTGGGGGGCGCCTCCACGCCGGAGATGCTGGCCAAGGCCGAGGCCTATCGCGACACGCTGCCTGAAGATCAGCAGATTGGCGTCGGTCGTGGCATTGCCGCGCTGAAGGAGCGGATCAGCTCGAACGCCTATCAGCGTGACGGCCTGACCGAATGGCTGGCGGCGCAGTAGCCACGGTCTGATCTTTCTCTTCAGGGTGAGCCGAAAGGAGTGATCCGGCGGAACCCGGCGCGCAGCGACCTTATGGAGTCGTGAGCACCGGAAGTTCGCCGGATCGCTGTTTGCAGGCCGCCCTGGAGGGAAAGCCTGCTATCTCATCAGGCCGCCAAGGATGTTGCGGACGAACGCCGTCGCACCGGTCTTGAGCGGATCGGCGCGCGATTTCTTGCCCATCGCCGCCGCTACCGCGACCGAGGCCAACGAACCTGCCGCCGCCTTGATCGCGCGCTTACCCGCCGTCTCCCACAGCGAAGTGGACTTGCGGCTGCGCTTGCGGACCTCTTCCTCGCCTTTTTCCTCGACCTCTTTCGCAGTCTCGGCGGCATCGGCGGCCTTGGCGGCCAGCACTTCCTCGGCGCTCTCGCGGTCGATCCGCTCGTCATACTTGCCCTCATGCGGGCTGATCGACTGGATGATCGCCCGTTCCTTCTTGCTGACGGGTCCGAGGCGGCTGCGCGGCGGTTTGATGAGGGTCCGCTGCACGATGCTGGGCGCGCCATCCTCCATCAGCGTGGAGACCAGCGCCTCGCCCACGCGCAGCTCTGCAATCGCGGTCTCGACATCGAGCTCGGGGTTGATGCGGAACGTGTCGGCGGCGGCCTTGATCGCCTTCTTGTCGCGCGGGGTAAAGGCGCGCAGCGCATGCTGCACCCGGTTGCCAAGCTGGCCCAGTATGTCCTCGGGCACGTCATCAGGGTTCTGGGTGACAAAGAACACGCCCACCCCTTTGGACCGGATCAGACGTGCCACCTGTTCCACCTTGTCGACCAGCGCCTTGGGCGCGTCGTCAAACAAGAGATGCGCCTCGTCGAAAAAGAACACCAGCTTGGGCTTGTCCGGATCGCGCACCTCGGGCAGGTCCTCGAACAACTCGGATAGCAGCCACAACAGGAACGTCGCATAAAGCCGCGGTGCCGCCATCAGCTTGTCCGACGCCAGCACGTTGATCTGCCCCTGCCCACCCGGCGTCACTGTCATCAGATCCGCCAGATCCAGCGCCGGTTCCCCGAAAAACCCGGCCCCGCCCTGGTTTTCCAGCACGATCAGCCGCCGCTGGATCGCCCCGACCGACGCGGTCGAAATGTTGCCGTAGCGCAGGCTGATCTCTTTGGCGTTCTCACCCAGCCACACCAGCAGCGCCTGCAGATCCTTCAGATCGACCAGCGGCAGCCCTTCCTCGTCGGACAGACGAAAGGCGATGTTCAGCACACCTTCCTGCGCCTCGGTCAATTCCAGCAGGCGTGCCAGCAAAAGCGGCCCCATCTCCGAGATCGTGGTGCGGACAGGGTGTCCCTTTTCCCCGAAAAGATCCCAGAAGATCACCGGGAAGGCATCATAGCCGAAATCCGAAAACCCGATCTTTTCGGCGCGCGAGGTCAGCGCCTCGTGCAGCTTGTCCTGGGGCGTGCCCGCGACCGCGAGCCCCGACAGATCGCCCTTCACATCCGCCAGAAAGACCGGCACGCCTTGCGCCGAAAAGCTTTCTGCCAGGATCTGCAGTGTGACCGTCTTGCCGGTGCCCGTGGCCCCCGCGATCAGCCCGTGCCGATTGGCATACTTCAACTTCAGGTGCTGCGGGTCGGCATAATCCGCTCCACCGCCGCCCACGAAAATACTGTCAGACCCGCTCATGCCCCGCCTCGCGTCTTATTGTGATATTCGCAACATACAAAATTAACACCTTTGCGCCATCTTTTGTCCGCGAGCTGATTTTATCGTCAGCTCATGACTTCCTCCCTGTTGGACTTGGCCGCGTCGCTGACGCGGCCATTTTTTTCGCACTGCACAAGTTTTGGGCCTTTAAAAAAAGGGCTATGAGGCAAAAAAAGTGCGAATTTCCCGATTCAGACTGTTGACGGGTGAGATGGTTCGACATAGCCTCCCCGCATAAGTCGGCCGGTCCGGCAGGGAGTGAGCTGCCAAGCAGCCAAAAAAGGCACCCTTTGGGGTGTCTTTTTTCTTTTGGCCGACGCTGGCCGGTCCCTGCCGGGCCCGGATACCTGATCCAAACGTGCGTTGACAGACCGCGCGAATGCTGACACCCAAGGCGCAAATCCGTTCCCGAAAGGCAGAGCAGCCGGAGCAGTCCAGAATGAAGCCCATCGAGATTTTCCCGACCCTTGCCGCCCTGTTGCTGGCGTCCTCTGTCGCCGCGCAGGACACAGCGGCGCCCGCAGATCAGGATCAAGGCCAGGCCGACACCGAAGCCGCAGCTTCCGAAGCCCCCCAGGATCCCGCACAGAATTTCGTGACCGAAGCCTTCGGCGACTGGGAGGTCCGGTGCAGTGCTGACAAAACCAACTGCTTTATGTATGTCCTGGCCCGCGATACCAGCCTCAGCCCGGTGGCAGAAATTTCCATTGTCGCCCTGCCGCAGGGCGGTGACGCGACCGCAGGCGTGACCGTTGTCACACCGCTGGGCACATTGTTGACCGAGGGGCTGGTGCTTCAGATCGATAGCGGCCGCGCGCGGCAATACGACTTTGGCTGGTGCACACGTGCCGGATGTTTCTCGCGCTTCGGGTTCACCGCGGATGAGCTTGCCAGCATGAAGCAGGGCGCGAATGCCAAGATGCGTATCGTATCGGTGTCAGCGCCGGATCAGCCGGTGCTGCTGGACATCTCGCTGTCAGGCTTCACCGCCGGGTTCAACGCGCTGCCGGTTCGCCAGAACTGAGCTCAGACGCGGCTGATTGCCAGCACGGCATTCAGCCCGCCGAAGGCAAAGGCGTTAGACAGCGCATGGTGCACATCCACTTCGCGCGCGGTGTTTGGCACCACGTCCAGGTCACATTCGGGGTCGGGCTCGGAAAAATTGATGGTGGGCGCGATCACACCGTCACGCACCGCCATGATGCAGGCCAGCAACTCGACTGCACCGGTCCCACCGATCAGGTGGCCATGCATCGACTTGGTCGACGAGATCATCAGATTGTCGGCATGCGCCCCGAACACCTCGCGCACGGCGGCGCATTCCGTTCTGTCATTGGCCGCCGTACCTGTTCCATGGGCGTTGATATAACCCACCGTATCGCCGGTCAGGCCCGCATCCCGTAGCGCCCCGTTGATCGCGCGCTTGGCGCCCTGCTTGTTGGGCATCACGATGTCGCTGGCGTCCGAGGACATGGCAAAGCCCGTGATCTCGGCCAGGATCTCGGCGCCGCGGGCGCGCGCGTGCTCGTATTCCTCGAACACAAAAACCGCCGCGCCCTCGCCTTGAACCATGCCGTTGCGATCGGCCGAGAAGGGGCGGCACCCGTCCTTGGACATCACGCGCAGGCCCTCCCACGCCTTGATCCCGCCAAAGCACAGCATGCTTTCGGACCCGCCTGTCAGCATGACCTTGGACGCGCCCGACCGCACCAGGCCAAAGGCCTGACCCATGGCATGGTTCGAGGAAGCACACGCCGTGGCCACCGTGAACGACGGCCCGCGCAGGTCATGGGTCATCGACACATGGCTGGCGGCGGCGTTGTTCATCAGTTTTGGGACCAC
>CAYOSE010000005.1:0-59649 GCA_964406535.1 uncultured Sphingomonadaceae bacterium | reverse complement strand
TCGGCTGGGTCGTGGGGCACAGCTATATCGTCGACGGCCCGCTGCTGAAGGGCTGCGCGACTGTGCTGTTCGAAGGCAAGCCGGTCGGCACGCCAGATGCGGGCATCTTCTGGCGGTTGGTCGACAAGCATCAAGTGAAGGTGCTGTTCACCGCCCCGACCGCGATCCGCGCGATCCGCCGCGCCGATCATGACGGCGACTTCATCAAGGCGGCCTCGCTCGACAGCCTGCAGGCCCTGTTCCTGGCGGGCGAGCGGGCCGATCCCGACACGCTGCTGTGGATCGCCGAGCAGCTCGGCAAGCCGGTGATCGATCACTGGTGGCAGACTGAGCTGGGCTGGCCCGCCATCGCCACCTGCTACGGCCTTGGCCAGACCGAGATCCGCGCGGGCAGCGCGGGCCATGCCGTGCCCGGCCATCGCTTCAAGGTGAAGGACGAGGGCGGTCACGACGTTCCCGCCGGGACAGTGGGCAGCCTCGTGATCGAACAGCCATTGCCGCCCGGCGCCTTCCGCTCGCTGTGGAATAACCCGGAGCGGTTCAAGGCGGGCTTCGTCGACTTTCCCGGCCACTACACTTCGGGCGATGCCGGGATGATCGACGAGGAGGGCTTCATCCACATCATGGGCCGCACCGACGACATCATCAATGTCGCGGGGCACCGCCTGTCGACCGGGCAGATGGAAGAGGTGGTGGCAAACCACCCGCAGGTGGTCGAATGCGCGGTGGTCGGCGCGGTGGATGAGCTGAAGGGCGAGATGCCGGTCGGCTTCGTCGTTACGCGCCCCTCGTGCGAGGATCATGCGACGGTCCGCAAGGACCTCGTCGCCTCGATCCGCGGCGATATCGGCCCCATCGCCAGCCCGCGCGCGATTGTCTTCGTCGATGGCCTGCCCAAGACCCGCTCGGGCAAGATCCTGCGGAACCTGTTGCGCGATATCGTCAACGGGGCCGAGATCACCGTGCCGCAGACGATCGAGGATGCGAGCGTGATCGACGCCATTGTCGAGGCCGTGGCAGCCCCGGCCGCGTAGCGTTTCCGGCGCAGTAATGCGCGTCTGCGCGGCCTGTGTGCGACGGGGCGGAATCCTGCTTACAGATGGCGTATCGCGCAGATAATCCGCGTATATTAGAGTTTGGACCGCCTGCTTTCCTAGGAAGTGCAGGGGCGAATTGCCTAGGATGCGCCCCACGAGAAAGCGGCCCGGATGTCCGGGCCCAGCCCGTTTCAGCCGGCAACAGGGGAATATCCAATGCGCGTCATGGCGATCCGTCCGTCTTCACAAAAGTCCGGGGCCGCCCGCCTGCGCGGCGCGATGCTGGCCGGGACCGCGGCGTTGTTGCTGGCCTTCCAGCCCGCCACGGCCGAGGCGCAATCGGGCCCGCTGGCAGGGCTTGAGAAAACTGAGGGTTTCGTCCCGTTCTACTGGGACGCGGAAGACGGCAAGATGCTGCTGGAAGTCCCTGCCTTTGACGAGGACGTGCTCTATTACGTCTCTGCCGCGACCAACCCCGGCTCGGTGCAGGTGTTCATGGATCGCGGGGTGATCTACACCGCCGTCATCCATTTTGTGCGCGCCGGCGACAAGGTCGTGGTGAACCAGATCAACCTCGATTTCCGCGCGCTGAACGGTAGCGAAGCGACGGCGCAGGGGACGGTCGATTCCTTCCCCACCTCGGTGCTGGCGGTGCTGCCGGTCGTCTCCGACAGCGGCGGCAAGGTGGTGGTCGATGGCACCCCGCTATTCATGCGCGATGCCGGCTATGTGACCAACCGGATCAAGCGTTCGGGGCAGGGCGATTTCCGGTTCGAGCCGGGCAAAAGCGTGTTTTACCCGGACCGCACCAAGGCCTTCCCCGAGAATACCGAGGTGGAAACGATTGCCACCTTTACCTCAAACGCTCCGGGCCGCGCGCTGTCCGAGGTGATGCCGTCGCCCGACACCTTCACCATGCGGATCCGGCACTCTTTCCTCAAGGCGCCGACCGGCTATGTCCCGCGCGAAGCTGACCCGCGCATCGGTGTCGGCTCGGTCCGGTTCCAGGATTTCTCGAAGCCGATCGACGAGAGCCCGTTCACCGAATGGGTGCGCCGCTGGCGGCTGGAGAAGAAGGACCCGAGTGCCGCGATGAGCGAGCCGGTGGAGCCAATCGTGTTCTATTTCGACCCGGCGATTCCCGACCCTATCCGCGAAGCGATGAAGGCGGGCACACTCTGGCTGAACGCCGCGTTCGAACAGGCCGGCTTCATAAACGCGGTGCAGGCGCTTGACGCGCCGCCGGACATGGACCCGATGGACATCCGCTATGCCTATGTCCTGTGGATCCAACGTGATGGCCGCGGCTTCTCCTCTGCCGGAACATTTGCCGATCCGCGCACCGGCGAAATCCTCGGCTCGAAAACCCACATGGACACTTATCGCATCCGGACCGTCGCCAATTATTACGACGCCTATAGCGGTGGCATGGCGCATGACGGGACCGGTGTTACGGTTGCCGACCCGTCTCTCCTGAGCGAGGACGCTTATGCCGACCTGCCCCCGGGGCAACGCGACATGGCTTTCTTGCGCCAGGCGGTGCTTACCGCGCACGAGCTGGGGCATGTGCTGGGCTTCGGGCATAACTGGAACGCCAATTTCGACGACCGCTCCAGCGTGATGGAATATCCGGTGCCGCGCGTGAAGGTGGTCGATGGCAAGCTGGACCTGTCCGACAGCTTCATGACCGAGATTGGCGAATACGACAAATACATGGTCCGCTTCGCCTATACCCCGCTGGCCGAGGCGCAGGAGGAGGCCGGACTCGACCAGATCATCGCCGAGATGCGCGGGGATGGCGTGATGTACACGCTGGGCAGCGACCCGCGCCATACCTGGTATGTCGACCGGCCCGGCCCGGTCGAGGAGCTGACCGACATGGCCGCCGTGCGCGAAGTGGCGCTGGCGAACTACGGTCCCGACATGCTCAAGCCCGGCGAGCCCTATGGCGCGATGCGCGACCTCAGGCTGTGGATGATCTATCTGCAGGAACGCTACGCGATCGAGTTCGGCCACAAATATATTGGCGGGCTGCTGCAGAACATCGTGGTGAAGGGCAAGGAGGACGCTCTCCCCCCGACCGAGTTCATCCCCGGCGCGAAGCAGCGCGAAATCCTCGGCCTGATCCTCGACATCGTCGAGCCCGAGAAACTGGCGATCCCTGAAAGCCTGCTCAGCCAACTGGTGCCCGATCCGGGCGTCAATCGTGAGGACATGTCGGACGATCCGGTGTTCGACCAGCTCCGCGCCGCGCGCATCCTCGCCGCGATGGCGATCGAGCCGCTGTTCGATGCCGACCGGTCGGAGCGGATCGTGGCGCTGAGCGCGCGCCAACCCGACCCGCTGACCTATCCGCAACTGGTCGCGGCGGTGCTCGATGCCACCTGGGGCCAGACCCCTTCGGGCAGCGCACAGGAACAGGCGCTGCTGCGCGTGACGCAGAACGTGGCGATGCTCTCGATGATGAAGCTGGCGGCGGCCAAGGATGCCTCGCCCGAGGCGCAATATTACGTGCTCGACCAGCTGGCCATGCTCGCCGAGGAGCTGGAGGACAAAAGGTCCTCCGACCCGATGACGGCGGCCTTCTATCGCGAGAGCGCGCGGCAGATCGAGCGGTTCCTCGACGATCCGGCTGGCAATGCGCCGGGCCGGATCATGCCCGACTGGGGTGAGCAGCCGCGTTCGCGCTATCCGTCCGAGCCGGGCCCGCCGCTGGGCGGCTAATCTCCTCACGCTGCAAATGCGTGCGTAACATTTCCACTCGGCGAGTGTGCTATCAAGGCACACTGGCGCGGGCTCGCTTGCCTGCGATCATCCGGGCGGACTACGCCGATAAAGCAATTCGGGATTGGTGTGTGCTGGGGCTATAGCGTGACTGGAAACCGCGTTGCGGACTTGTCGGTACTGGCGATTCGCTGCTGCCACAGGTTTGGCATTTCGCGCCGGTGCATGGACCGGATTCCAGGGGGATATGGCGATGTCCGCAGTAGAATGCCCTAAAGTTTCGATCGTTGCGCCCTGCTATAACGAAGAAGGCGTGCTGGAGGAGCTGCGTCGGCGGCTGACCGCCGTCTGTGCCGAAGTCGTCGGCGACAATTACGAAATCGTCCTTGTCGATGACGGCTCCAAGGACAAGACGCGCGCGATCATCGGCGAATTCTGCGATGCGGATCCGCATTTCACGGGCGTGTTCCTGTCGCGCAATCACGGCCAGCAGGCTGCCCTGTCCGCCGGCCTCAATGTCTGCCGCGGCGAGCGTATCCTGATCATCGACGCCGATTTGCAGGACCCGCCCGAACTGCTCGGCCAGATGATGCAGATGATGGATGAGGGGGCGGATGTCGTTTACGGCCAGCGCATCGCCCGCGACGGTGAAACACGCTTCAAGAAGCTGACCTCGTCGCTGTTCTACAAGCTGCTGGGCAACATGATCGAGGTCGAGATTCCGCGCAACACCGGGGACTTCCGCCTGATGAGCCGCCGGGTGCTCGACGAGCTCAACCGCCTGCCTGAACGCAACCGCTTCGTGCGCGGGCTGGTGAGCTGGGTCGGCTTCAATCAGGTGCCGCTGCAGTATCACCGCCATGCCCGCTATGCCGGGGAAACGAAATGGTCGGTCAGGGCGCTGTTCGGGATCGCCATCGATGCGATGACCAGCTTCTCGGTCATGCCGCTCAAGCTGGCGACCTATATGGGCGTGCTGGCCGCGATGGTGGGCGTGTTCATGATGGGCTGGACCGTCTATTCCTACTTTTCCGGGATTGCCATCCGTGGCTGGACCACGATCATCGCGCCGATGCTGATCCTCGGCAGCACCCAGCTGCTGGTGCTGGGCGTGATCGGCGAATATCTCGGTCGCCTTTACATGGAGGCGAAGGGACGCCCGCTGTTCATCATCGACGAGATCCGTCGCCAGCAGAAGGGGGCCAAGGCGCCGGTGCGCGAAGTGCGCTTTTCCAAGTCGGCGGACGACGACGGAATGACGCCCGAAACGGCGCAGGTCAAGTCGCAGAACGTCGCCTGAGGGCGCGGGCGCTGAAGCGCCCGATCCTGCTCTGTCGCCGTCCGTTCAGCCAATCGCCTTGGCGATGCGGGTGGCGTTGGCCATCAGCGTGAAGGTCAGGTTCTTGGCCGGCATGAAGGGGAAACTGGCCCCGTCGGCGACAATCAGGTTCGCGTAATCGTAGGACTGGCCGGTGGGCGAGACCGCCCATTCCTTGCGCGTCGCGGACATGGGGAGGGTGCCGCCATAGTGGACCCCTGAACCGGCGGGCCGCACATGCGTCATGCCCGGAACGAAGGGCGCGCCGAGCGCGGAGAAAAAGCGCCCGATGGTCTTCATCGTATCGCGAATCTCCTCGGCCTCTCCCGGTGCCGCCCGGTAGCGCGCCATGAGCGCGGGCCACTCGGAGCCATCCTCGACCAGCGTGAGGAAATTGCCCGCGCGCCGCGTGTCGGCATAGTTGAAATTGGCGACGGCGATGCCTGAGCGCAGCGTGCGGAAGACGTGCGCGGCGGTCTTGGTATCCAGCGGCAGGCTCTGGACGATCGGATGCGCCGACCCGGTCTTGAGCGTCGTCACCTGTCCGTGGACGTAGTGACGCGGGGCCTCCTGCGTGAGGCCGAAGGAGAGCTGGTGATATTGATAGCTCTCCGGGTCGTAGGCCTGGCCCAGCATGGCGAAGTGGAAGAACGGCGCCAGCACCTGGCGATTGTCCATCAGCCCTTCGAGCCGGACGATCTCGCGAGTCGCCTTGTAATGCGTCCGCAGGACGAGGTTGGAGGAGTTGATCGCACCTGCCGCCAGCACATAGGCATCGGCAGAGAACCGCTCCTCGGCCCCGCCGCCGACCGGGTAGGCGACAGCCGCCGCCAGTCCGCCCTCACCGTCGCGCTCGAAATGGCTGACGAACTGGCCGGGGCGATAGTCGAAGGTCTCGAAGCCGAGGCATTCGCGCAGGGTCACGGACGGGGTGTAGAAGGCGCCGTTGGGGCAGCCCCAGAGGCAACGCCCGCACGAGCGGCAGGCTTCGCGGTCGCCGCGCGGGCTGCTCAGCACGGCTTGCCGCGAGCGGCCGAAACGGACATCGTGCCGGGCGTGCAGCTTTTCGCGCCGCTGCTCGTAACGGTCGAGCAGTTTGCGCGCGGAGGTGTCGAGCCTCGTCGGCTCCAGCAGGTTGGCGTGCGGCGTGAAGCGGACATCGTCATCCTCGCCCGCCACGCCGATGCGCGCGGCGACCTCGCCATAATGATCGTGAATATCGGCATGGTCGAAAGGAAATTCGGCCAGGTCGGTATCGTCGAAGGCATAGCTGCCGCTGGTCCAGGCCTCGGCGAGCCCGCCTCTGGCGAAGGAAGTCAGCGGCGTGAAGCCGTCCTGCATGAAGCGGAAATGCGGGTCGCGCGCGAAAACGTAATCCTTGCTCGGCGGCAGGCCGTAATATTCCTGGTCGGCACTGGGGTCTGGCGAGGGCAGGGTGATGCCGCCATAGTCGCGCCCGAGGAAATATTCCGCCGGGTCGGGCAATTGGCGCTTGAGCCCCATGAAGCTTTCGGCGGGCGCGGCGTTGGGCGGCCGGGCATTGCCGACATCGAGCATGGTCACGCTATGCCCCTGCTGGAGCACGGTCAGCGCAAAGTGGACCCCGCTCGGCCCCGATCCGACGATGAGGAATTTCACGCCCGGCCAACTCCTGCCAGGCGCGCCACGCCGACCATCACCACCCCGGCCACCAGCGCCCCGGCAAAGGCGATGCCGTGTCCCGCGAGCTGGAACAGGCTGGCCACGGGCCCGGGCGATTGCGGTTCTTCGAAGACGGCGTTGGTCGGCACCTGGCTCTCCAATATCGCGGCCATGATGATGAGCTTGCGCCGCAGCGCTCCGCGCCGGGCCAGCAACGCGCAGACAGCGTCGACACAGCGGGTCAGGGCGGGCCCGCGCCGTGCAAGCGCGAGCGCGCGACGGTCGGCAATTGGCAGGCCCGCATCGCTGGCGAGGCCGTGGGCGCGGTTGGCGGCAACATAGTGGCGCAGGGCCGCAGGGCCCGCCGGATTGCCGGTCAGGTAGCGGGCAAAGACATGCGCTTCACGCTCGAGCACGGCGGGCTGGTCAGGTGCGGACGAATGCCCACCCTCCGCGCCCTCGGACCGGTCGCTATCCGCCAACTGGCCAAGCAACATCGACAGGTTGGGCATGGTCGGGCGCAGGCGATCCATCAGCCAGCTGGGCGCTGCCGTGCTGTCATTGGCGAACAGCGCGAGCTGCCCGGCGGTGACCGGCAGGACGGGCCGCGCCACCGGCTCGATCGCGGCGAGCAGGGCACGCGGCAGACCAAGCGGGATCGTCATGACTGGCGCGGGTTTGCCCTTCAACGCGCGGCGCACCTCGCGCAGGAAATGCGCGAAGGTCTCCGGATCGGCGCCGCCGATTTCGAGCGTCTCGCCGTCGAAGCGGCCTTCCTCCAGCACGATAGCGATGGCACGTGCGACATCGTCAACCAGCACCGGCTGCATTGTGACGGGCTGGCGGTCCTGGGGCAGCGGGATGACCGGCAGGCTCGCCACCTTCTTGAGTGTCGCCCAGATCGGCGAATCCGGTCCGAGCACCACCGTCGGTCGCAGGATCGTGAAGGGGATGCCGCTGTCACGCACCAGCTGTTCGGCCTCGGCCTTGCTCTCGGCATAGGGATAATGGCGCTTGTCGGCATAGCCCGCGGCGATGCTGCTGACATGAAGGAAGTGCCGCACACCCGCTTGCCTGGAGGCCTCGATCAGCGCGCGCGTTCCCTCGGCATTGACCTTGCGATGTACGTCCGCCGGGGCCTTGCCGGTTAGCGCGGCGAGATGGACGACCGTGTCCGCGCCCGCCAGCGCATCGCGGTAGCTGTCAGGCGCCAGCAGGTCGCCCGCCACGAAGCCGGGGCCAGCATCGGCCCTGGCCGGGTTTCGCAGGACACCCGCCAGCACCTGGCCGGTGTCCGCCAGCTGCGCGCGCAGGGCCGTGCCGATGAACCCGCTGCCGCCTGTCAGGAAGGTTTTCTGCGCTGCCACTGCCGTCACTCCGCCCCTTGCTCGCTACGGGGCGGTGCATCCTTCAGCCGGTAGAGCTCCACTATGCCAAAGCTCCGGTCGAGTGCGTAATTGGCCTGCCAGAAGGCTTGCAGCTCGGGGAAGTCGGCCAGTTCTTCCTTCGAGGGGAATTCGCCGGTCCAGCTCATGCCGAGGACGAACCAGCGCGGCGGGTTGGCGGTCAGTTGCGCCATCGCCTGCTGGCGATAGACATCGCGATAGAAGCTGGGTTCGGTCAGCGGCAGGGACAGCGTGAAGCGGGTCGCGGCGGGGAGGCCGGAAAGATAGGCGACTGTCGCATCGCTGCCCCAGACATAGATCCGGTCCTCCGGGGCGCTCTGCCCGGCGATATAGCGGGCAGCGGCGATCTCGTCGGCGGCGTTGTAGAGACGGAAGCTGTAGGTGCCGTAATAGGCCTGACTGTCGCCACCCATTATGCGGTCCTGTGCCAGGCGAACGACGTCGCGGACCGGCCTCACGACCGTCGCGGCAAGGATCAGCCCGGCCCCTGCCAGTGCCACCAGCGCCCATGTGGTCGATTGCCGGTCGCGCCCCAGCAGGTGATCGAGGCCAAGCGCGCCGAGGATGAACAGTGGGGGGTAGGCCGCGAACCAGTGATAGACGTAGAACTTCATCTGGAGCGCGACGCAGAACAGCGCGACGGCGAACCAGGTCAGCAAGGTTGCGACCAGTCTGGTGTCGTGCCGCCGGGCCCAGAGCCCGACCAGAGCGAAGGGCGCGGTCAGGACGATGGGGGCCTTCAACACGAAGGTGGCGACGCCCGCGACTATGGCCGCAGCGCTCAAATCGGTTTTCACGTAGCTCGACAGCGTCCACAGCAGGTGCACCTCGATCAGCGCGTCGAAGCCGCCGCGCAGCGCAAACCATGTCGCGGCCAGGGCAGGCGGGGCCAATGCTCCGATCCCCAGCGCGATGGCGAGCATAACCCGGCGCGGCCAGCCTAGCTCGGCGGAACAGGCAAGAAAAACCAGCGGCGCGGCGCCAAGCGCGAAATAGAAGGGCTTCACCAGTCCGCAGCAGCCAATCAGGAAGCCGCAGAGCACGAATCTTGCCGGCGTCAGCCGGGCATCGCGGGCCAGCAGCGGCACGATGGCGATGATGGCACTGGCCGTGACCCAGCTTTCGGGCTGGGCGGTGAACAGCCAGCCTGCTGAGGTGACCCAGAGATAGATTGCCAAGGCCGTCCATGTAGCGAGTTTCCAGCCGATCAGGTCGCGCAGGCTCAACACCAAGATGCCGCCAGCCAGCGCCCAGAAGGCCAGATCGACCAGTCGTGGCCCCCACATGCTCTTGCCGAACAGCGCTTCGGCGAACGCGAAGGGCAGGTAGGCGGCGGGTCCCTTCAGGTCCCAGCTGTCTAGATAAGGCGTCCCGCCGGTGACATAGGGCGAGCCTGCTGCGGCCAGAATGCCGTGATCCCACCCGAACGGCAGGAATAGCGTCGCGACGGCGCTGACAAGTGTGGCAAGGCCAATCCCCGCCAGCCCGATCACGAGCAGCGCATCGACCGGGGCCGCGATAGCGCTTTTGCGCGAGGTCGAGATTACCTGCATTGCTGCCCCCTATGCCCGCTCGCGATAAGCCATAATCTCATTACCGTCAGGCTAAGCTAATGATATTCTCATTACTGGTCTGGCAGTGTGCAATTAGTGGGTAGCAACTGTCCCATTTTGTCGCACGAATCCGAGGGTTAGCAAGAAGATGCCGAATGCCGCGCCGGATACGGCCGAGATCAGCAAACCGGCGTCCGACCTCGCGACGGCGCGCGGGCAAGTGCTGCGCTTTGCGGGCGTCGGCGTCATTGGCACCGCCATCCATTACGGCGTGCTTATCGCCATGGTCGAACTGGTCGGCACGGGACCGGTGGTGGGGACCTTTGTCGGCTTCATGGTCGCGGCGTTCTTCTCCTACCTGCTGAACAGCCGCTACACGTTCAATGCAAAGCTCGACCTCAAGTCCGGCCTGCTCAAGAACTACTCGACGCTGGCGGTCGGGCTGGGCATCAATATGGGCACGGTGGCGCTGCTGACCTGGCTGGAGGTCCCCTATATCCTGGCGCAGGGCGTGGCGACCGTGCTGGCCTTTATCTGGAATTTCCTCGCCTCGAAGTTTTTCGTCTTCAGATAGCGCAGCTGACGTTGGCGCCCGGCGGCGACGTCAATTTGCGTCCATGCGGTAGACGTCGATCGCGCCGAAGCTGCGGTCGTACTGGTAGTTCTGTTCGAGAAAGGTCGCGAATTCCGGGAAGTTTGCCAGCACCTCCGCCCGTGGGCTGGGGGTCCACCAGTTGATGCCCACGATAATGAATTTCGGCGGCGTGGCCGTCAGGGCCGCCATGGCTTCGGCGCGATATTGCGCGCGATAGGGGCTGTCGATGCTGAGCGGCATCTCCATCACGAAGCGCGTCGGGTTGGGGCGGTCGGCGAGATAGCCGGCCGTGGCATTGTTGCCCCACACGAACAGCCCCTCGTCCGGGGCGCTGTTCGCGGCGATATATTCCGCCGCGGCCATTTCATCGCCAGCCGTATAGTTCTGCTCCTTGGCGATGCCTTGCCCGGGGCGAAAGGCATAGGAACTGTAGAACAGTTCGGGCGACCGTTTGAGCACCAGATAATAGCCGGCCTTGGCCACGTCGTAGAGGGGCAGTGTGCAAACCTGCGCGAAGAAGGCCAGCATTGCCGCAATCGCCACGAAAGAGGGGGCAAGGGCAGATGATCGCTCGCGCCACAGCCGCGCCGCGCCCACGGCGGCGAGCAGCAGCATGGGGGCGTAGAGTGGCAGCCAGTGATAGTAATAATACTTGTCCTGAATGACGACGCCCAGCAGGATTGCCGCACTCCACCCGATCACCGGCCAGAGGATGACGGGCCGCCCGCGCAGGCTCCATCCGCCCAGCGCGATGAAGGGCAGCAGCAGGGCGACCGTCGGGCGAGCGAGAAAGGCGGCCAGTCCGCCCTTCAGGTCGATACCGCCGCCGAGCCCGCCATAGGACTCCAGGTTGTAGAGCAGGACGACCTCGATCATGTCGTCCAGCGCGCCCTTGGCCGCGAACCAGGCAAGGATCAGCGCCACCGGCAGGGCTGCCGACAGCCCCAGCACAACGGCAAGGACGAAGCGGCGCTGCAGGCTGAGCCCGCCTGCCATCAGGATGACCATCAGCGGCAGGATGCCAAGCGCCCAGTAGACCGGCTTCATCAGGCCGATGCAGCCGACGATCAGGCCGGCGACGAACATGGCGCGGATCTCGGGCCGGTCGGATTTTAGCAGAACCGGGCCGAAGGCGACGGCGCTCAGCACCGTTGCCCAGACATCCGGCTCGGCGGTGAAGAAGAACCCGCCCGCCGCGAGCCAGTAATACAGCGCGAGCGCGGCCACGATGCCGGCCACCCGGTCGCTCAGCGCCCAGACCAGCCGGTAAAAGGCAAAGCACCCGGCCCCCATCAGGGCGAGGTCGAGAATGCGCGTGCCCCACATCGTCCGGCCGAACAGCATCTCGACCAAGGCATAGGGCAGATAGGCCAGCGGCCCCTTCATGTCCCAGCTATCGGCATAGGGCATGCCGCCATGGGCGAAGGGACTGGCTGCCGATGCCATGATCCCGTGATCCCAGCCGAACGGCAGGGCGAGCGAGGTCAGCGCATGCGCGGCGGTGCCGAGCAATGCAGCCAGTGCCAGCAGTCGCCACCATTGTGCCGGCGTAATGGCCGCCAGTCGCTCCGTCAGGCCGGGCTTTGCGGCCCGGTTCATGCCTATGCTGTCAGCCAAGTCGTGCCCCATGTTTTAAGGAAGTCGCGTCGGATATCGCTGGTCTATCATGCGGCGCCGGCTTTTTGAGAGCGGCAAATTCTGGCCGTCCGGTATTGGTGCAGGCGGTTCCGGATCAATTAGGGTCAGGACCCATTAACCACATAAGCCGCAATCGGCCACCCGCAGGGCTTGGCCGGAATTGCCCGAGCCTTTGTCGCTCGCTCGATCAATAGCACCACTATTCCTCTTCGCTCACTCCGTGTCCCGGCCAATTCCGGCTCAAGTCACGGCCATGTGCTTAATGAGTCCTGACCCTAGTCGAGCGCATAGGCGACGACCTGAAGATCCTCGTTCTTGCCGCCGCTCATATGGGCTTTTGCTCCCGAGACGAATACGATGAGCTGCCGGCCGGAACGCGGTGACTTGTAGGTAATCGGCGAAGACTGATTGCCCACTGGCAGCATCTCCGACCACAATTCGCGGCCGGTTTCGGTTTCGATCGCATGCAGCCGGTCGTCACCGACCGCGCCGATAAAGGTCAGGCCGCTTGCCGTCGACAGAGGGCCGCCGACGATGGGCGGGGCGCCAATGGTGAGCGGCAGGTGCGAGGCGATCCCCATCGGCCCCACTTTCTCGGCTGTGCCAAGCGGGCGTTCCCAGGCCACTTCGCGGGTGGCGAGGTCGATCGCGGTGAGCGTGGCATAGGGCGGCCGGTGGCAGGGTATGCCGAGCATGGTCATGAAGGGGCCTCCCGTCATCCCGAACTTGGTGCCTCGCTGCGGCTGGACAAAGTCGCTGTCGGGCGAATCTTCGGTGCGCGGCACGAGACTGATGATCGTGGCAAGGCGGATGGCGGGTACAATCAGCAGGCCGCGTTGCTTGTCGACACTGACGCTGCCCCAGTTCACGCCCCCCATCATGCTGGGGTAGAAGATCGTGCCCTCCAGCGAGGGCGGGGTGAAGGGGCCTTCGTAGCGGAACTGGTGGAAATTTATCCGGCAGAGCATCTGGTCGAAGGGCGTGAGGCCCCACATGTCCGCCTCGGTCAGTTGCGGCCCGGCGACGCTTGGCATGCCAACGGGGATCGGCTGGGTCGGCGCCGTCCACTCGTCGGTGATATCGGACTTCGGGAATGCCTGCTCCTCAATCTCGATCAGCGGTGTGCCGGTGCGCCGGTCGAACACGAACAGGTGCCCGGTCTTGGTCGCCTGCACCACCGCCGGGACAGGGCCCTGTGCGGTGGGCATGTCAAACAGTACTGGCTGCGCCGCAGTGTCGTAATCCCACAGGTCATGGTGGATCATCTGGTACGACCAGCGAACCTCGCCGGTTGCGATGTCGAGCGCGACAAGCGAGCTGGAATATTCCTCCCACAGCGCATCGCGATAGGAGCCGACAAAGTCGGGCGTCGAATTGCCGGTGGGCACATAGACCAGGCCGAGCTCGGGGTCGGCGGACAACAGCGTCCAGACGTTGGGCGTGCCGCGCGTGTAGGTCTCTCTCTCGGGCGGCGCACCCCTGTCGTCCGGCCGGCCGAGATCCCAGGCCCAGGCCAGTTCGCCGGTACGCGCATCGAAGGCGCGGATCACGCCAGACGGCCCCCCTGGCGGGATCCCGTCGCGCACCGCGCCGCCGATCACCGCTTTGCCGTCAAGCACCAGCGGCGGAGAATTCTGGAAATACTCACCCGGCTCGAAGGGGCCGATCCCGTCCTTGAGCGACACCTCCCCGGCAGTGCCGAAATCGGCGCAGGGCTCTCCGCTTGCTGCGTCGAGCGCGATCAGCCGCGCGTCGAGCGTGGCGAGCAGGATGCGGCGGGCGCAGGTATCCTCGGCCGGGTCGCCGGTGTCGAAATAGGTGACGCCGCGGCACAAGGCGGTGGGGATGCCGGTGAGGTCGACATCGGGATCGTGCCGCCACAAGAGGCGGCCATCCTCGGCGTCGAGCGCAATGACGACGTCATCGACCGTGCAAAAATACAGGTTGCCGTCGACCTGGATCGGGATGGATTCGTCGCGCAGGTCCATGCTCGCGGGGGCATTGGCCGGTTTCGCGTCGCGATATGTCCAGACCTGCTTGAGGCGGCTGACATTGTCGGGGCCAATCTGGGTCAGGGTGGAGAACCGCGCCGCGCCCACGTCTTGCCCGATATGCGCCCAGTCCTCGCCGCCGGTCATGCTCGCATCGGGGCTGGCCAGAGCAACTTCACGCTTGTCGACCAGTGGCTGCATCGCCGCCATCGTGCCGACTACGCCTGCGACCAGCAGTGCGGTTATGGCAAAGCTCGCCGCAGGCATGCGCGGTTTGCGTTGGCCAAGTCTCGACGCGATCCAGGGCAGCGACAGCAACGTCATGACGATGGTGATGAAATTGACGCGCGGCAGCAGCGCCCACTTGTCGAGCCCGACCTCCGCCAGCGCCCAGATCCAGGTCGCGACAAAGGTGAGGGCGATCAGCCAGGCGCCGGAGCGCCGGCGCCGGAACAGCTGTACCGACGCGGCGAAGAGGGCTGCCCCACTGGCCAGGTAGAACCAGCTGCCGCCCTCGGCGACCAGCAGGCCACCCAGTCCGATCAAGAGGGCCGAACAGGCCGCCAGACCGGCTACGAAAAGCCAGAAAAAGGTTGCTGCCGCGGCCTTGCCCATGATGGCATCCCTACATCCATGCCGGGGCCTGTAAAGCGGTACCCCGGAATAGCCCGGAAACGGGGCACCGTCGCCACAGGGGTTCCCAGCGGGGTAATTACGCTGCACCGTAAATGTGTATAGTTTTCCATTCGCAACCGCAGATTCCGACGCTGGCGACGAAGAGGACAGAACATTGGGCAACATCCTGGGACTCTCCTACGCCGCAGCCGCGAAGCTGGCCGTCACCGTGACCGGGGCATTGCTGCTGTGGACGGGCGCGGAACTGTATTCCTCACCGGCGCAGGGCGGGGTGATCGAGCCGCAGCAGGCGGTGGCGACCGGCGATTTCCTGGATACGATCGGGGTCGTCACCTCGCTGCCCGATCGCGGGCAAAACCTCGAAAAGACGATCGAGATGTTGCGCCATGGCGGCTTTCGCTGGGTCCGGGACGGGCCCGAGGGGATGCGCCCGAATGGCCGTACCACGATCGAGACCTATCTGACCCTGCATCGTGAGGCGGGGGTGAAATTCAGCTGGGGCCTGCTGAGCGGCGGGACCGATATCGAGAATCTGCTCGAAACGGGCCGGGTGCTGGCCGATGCGGGGGCGCTGATCGCCTTTGAGGGCAATAACGAACCCAACAATTGGGGTATCCGTTATCAGGGTGAGCGCGGGGGCCGGGGCGCGGACACCTGGTTGCCGGTGGCGAAGCTGCAGCGCGATCTCTACGCGGCGGTGAAGGCCGATCCGGAACTGGCGAAGTATCCGGTCTGGACGATCTCGGAGCCGGGATCGCAGATCGACAATACCGGGCTGCAGTTCCTCACCATCCCGCCGGGTGCCGAAACGCTGATGCCTGCAGGCACGCGTTATGGCGATTATGCCAATGTGCATAATTACATCTACCATCCCAACGTGCCGTTCCTGGCGGACAACAAGGTCTGGGACGCGGCCGATCCGACGCGGGAATCGCGCGTCAACGGGCTGTTCCACAATTTCGGGCGAACCTGGTTCAAGAAGTTTCCCGGCTATTCCGACGAGGAACTGGCCCAGCTTCCGCGCGTGACCACCGAGACGGGCATGGGTATCCGCGGGCCGGTGACGGAAGAGATTCACGGCCTGCACCTGCTGAACGTCTATCTCGCCCAGTTCAAACGCGGCTATGCCTATACGGCGGTCTATATTCTGCGCGACCGCACCGATGAGGGGGGCAATCAAGCCTACGGCTTTTTCAAACCCAACTACAAGCCGCGGCTGGCGGCCACCTACCTGCACAACCTGACCACGATCCTGGCCGATGAGGGGCGGATCGACGCGCCCGCTGCGCTGGCCTATGCGATCCCCGATATGCCCGACACGGTGCACGATCTGCTGTTCCAGCGCAGCGATGGCGTGTTCCAGCTGGTCGTCTGGGGCGAACGGTTGCAGGGGGAGGATGTGGTCGAGGTGCTGTTGGGTGACAAGCCGACATCGATCACCCTCTACGATCCGGTCGTGGGCCAGGAACCGGTGGCGACCATGGCCGGGACGACTAGCTTCGAGCTGACGCTGAGCGATCATCCGATTGTGGTCGAGATCGTCCCCTGAGGCCATGTCGCAGGCCATCAATACCCTGTTCGTCGCGCTGAGCGGCCCGTTCGGCTGGGCGGCGAGCGCGGTGGTGCTCGTTGGCACCGTGCTGCTGGTGATCGCCATGGCGCGCAGCGCTGCGTTGCGAAGCTGGAAATGGCGCGGCCTGGCGCTGGTGACGGGGCTGGCGGGGGCGGGTGTGCTGCTGGTGCCGTTCGCGCTCAATGCCTCGCGGGTCCCTTCGCCGCCCGGGCCCGAGACGGTGCAGCGCGCCAGCATCCAGCTGCCGGTTCCGGGCGAGGACGGGCGCATGATCGGCATGGACCTGTGGTTTCCCGCGCACGGCGCCGCGGTGACCGGAGAGGAACTGGCAGGTTGCGCGGGGGTGCCCGGCCTGCCGCTCGCGGTCAACGAGGGCGAGGCCGTACCGCTGCTGCTCTACATGCCGCACTTCCGGGGCGAGCGAAATGACAGCCCCTCGCGGTTTGCAGCCCTCGCCTCGCAAGGTTATGTCGTCGTGACGTTCGACGACATTGCCCATGACCCGCCGGACCCGGCAGCGAGCGCGCCGGAAGAGGCGGCGCGGCAGCACGAATGGCCCTACGGCGCCGAGGCAGAGTATGACCGCACCGTGGCGCTCAACGCCATTCGTGCCGAACTGGGCGCGCGCAAGGCGCTCGCCGTGCTCGACAGCCTGTCCGCATGTGCTGCCAGCGCCCCGCAATCCCCCTGGAGCATGGCGGTTGATTACGCGCGGGTCGGCCACATCGGCTATTCCTTCGGCGGGGCAAGCGCGGCGGAGGCTGCCCTGCTCGATCCCCGCATCGCCGCGGTCGCCAGCCTCGATGGCTCGCTCTATGGCCGCGCGGCAAGCGAGCTGTTCGCAGCGCCCTATCTCTATCTTCGGCGTGGCGAGCCGCTCCCGACGCAAGGGGATCTGACCACGGGGCCGATGCAGGAGCGGATGGATGCGCGCTTCTTCGTCCGCGATCTGGGGCAGCAGGTGACACTGGCGGCGCGTCCCGGCAGCGGGGCCTACCGTATCGCCGGGACCGACCATGGCAGTTTCAGCGAGGCGCTGCTCACGCCAAGTGCTTCAAGCCAGTGGCTGCTGAACGATCCGGTCGCGAGCTTCGATGCGATCAACGCCTATCTGCTCGACTTCTTCGACATGCATCTGCGCGGCACCGAACCGCGGCTGATCGGCCAGCCAACGGCGGACCGGCCCAACGTCGCTTCGCTGGCAGAGCTGGGGCTGGTGCCGGGGGCCGATTTCGGCCTTCCCGCCGATCCGGGCATGGCCGATCAGGATTGAGGGGCCGGTCGGCCCGGTATGCTCACGCCATGCCGACTGAGGAAGCGGGCGATGTCCTGCTGGACGGGAATGTCCGGCGCATCGAACGCATCGCCCATGGCGGTCACCGTATCGCTATGGCCGAGCCCCGGATAGGTGATGACTTCGGCGACGCCACCAAGTTCTGTAATCCGTGCGGCCATCCGATCGCTGTCGGGGGCATCGGCAATTCGGTCCTCGTAGCTGCCGACGAACAGTGCCGGCGGCGAGGTGCCGGTAACGTTGTTGATCATCTCGACATAGCCGGTTGGCGGGCCGAAGATCGCCGTTTCATTGCCCGCGTCGAGCTCCAGCATGTTGTAGACCCCCGACAGGCCGACCACCGCCTTGATGTCGCGTACCGGTTCCATGTCCTGTGCGGCGAGCCATTGCGGCTCCACCGCCAGGCTCAGCGCGTTGAAGGCCCCGGCGGAATGGCCGATGAGCACCAGCTGGTCCGGATCGCCACCATAATCGGCGATATTGTCCTTCACCCAGCGGACGGCGCTGGCGTTATCGCGGACGAAGGCGGGCCAGGTGACCTCGGGGTAGATCCGGTAGTCGGGCACGACCGCGACATAGCCCTGCCGGGCCAGCCCCGCGCCCATCCAGCGGAACTGCTCTCGCGACCCGCCGACCCATGCCCCGCCATAGAAGAAGACGATGACGGGCCGGACCTCCCCCTCGGCCAGCGGCGGGGCGTAAATGTCGAGTTCTTGCCGGGGGTTGGGCTTCGCCTCCGGCGCATAGGCGATGCCCTGGCTGACAGTGAGGTCGTCGAGCGGGCCCAGCGGGCCGTTGCGATCGGGCGGCGGGGCGCCATAGAGCATGCGCAGCACGAACAGGCCCGCCAGTACCGCTGCCAGCGCCACCGCGACCAGCGCCGCCCCGGCGAGGATGATCAGTTTCGTGCGGCTGAGGCGCTGCAGCATCGCCATCCTTTGCGTTTGCCTAGAGTTCCTCGATCCGCTCGGGCGTCAGGCGTCCGCGCATGGCATCGAGCAGCCCGACCCAATTTCCCTTCGCGCGGCCGAAGCGGTCGACCCACGGCTCTGGCGAGAAGGAGCGGAGGTGGTTGGCGAGCATGTTCCTGGCGATCAGCTTGATCGCATAATTGCGCCGCATCGTCCCCTTCCGGACGAGGTAGAGCGGGTTGATGACCTGCGCGTAGCCGAGCCTGAGGCCCGGCGTGCGGCCATGCTTGGAGCCCTGGTGGACCCCGGCAAAGGCCAGTGTTTTCACGATCCTGCCCCGGCCCAGCAGCGCGGCCGCGAAGTCGATATCCTCCTGCCAGCCATAGAGGCGCAGCCGCTCGTCGAAGCGGATGTCGCCGATCGCGGCGGTGCGATAGGCCATGTTGCAGCCATAGAGGCCATAGCGCTCGGCAAGGATGCCGGTCGGGTAATCGCCCCTGGCATCGCGCTCGGCAACGATGCGGCAGGCATCCTCGCGGCTGATTCCGGTGGTGTTGATGCCATCGGCCAGCACGTCGCCGGTTGCACCGACGACATCCGGATGCGCGGCGAAGAAGCGCGCGGTATTCTCCACGGCCTGCAGTGAGGGCACGAAATCGTCGTCGTAGAACAGGATGATGTCGTGGCTGTCGCCGACATAGTCGATCGCGGCATTGCGCTGGCGCGTCAGACCCTTGGGGCCGAAGATCGCCTTGACCCGCTCGGTCTCGACGAAATCCTCGGGCAGGTCCTGCGGTGAGACGGTGCTGAACAGCAGCAGGCCGGGTGCGACGGTCTGCGCCTCCATCCGTTCGATCATGCCGTTGAGGAGGTCGGGCCGCCCGAGGCTGGCGATGATGACCGCTACCGAGAGCGTCCTGTCCCCCGCAGCGGCGGCGGAAGGTTCGAACGCATCTGGCATTTCACCCTGGACCATGTCTGCTCCCGCCATCACGTTCATGCCGCCTGCACCTGCTGCTGATGAGGCCGCACGGCCTCGATATTGTCAAGAACTTCAAGCACCTGCAGCGCCGCATTGCGCCAGGTGAAGCGCTGCGCCTGCGCCGTTCCGGCAGCGCCCAGCGCGGCGACCTGCGTCGGATCGGCGGCGAGCCCGGCCAGCGCCCTCGCCCATTCCTCCGGGCTGTGGGGGTCGGCATAGAGCGCCGCATCGCCGCACACTTCGGGCAGCGCCCCGCATGGCGCACAAACGGCCGGGGTGCCCAGCAGCATCGCCTCGAGCGGGGGCAGGCCGAACCCCTCGGTGGTCGAGGGGAAGGCCAGCGCCAGCGCCTCTTCCATCAGCGCGCGCAGCTCGCCATCGGAAATACGTCCGGCAAAGACCACATTGTCGGGCACGTCATGACCTGCATCGAGGAAGGCCTGCTTGCCGGTCGAGCCGAACAGGACCAGCTTCATTCCCGCCAGTTCGGGCCGGGCGAAGGCCCGCAGCAGCACGCCGATATTCTTGTGCTCCTGCGTGGTCGACAGCGCCAGCGCGAAGGGCGTGCCGCCCAGCGGCAGGCGCGCCAGGATCGACCGGTCGGCAGGTTCGCGCAGCACGTGATCGACGCCATTGTGAATCGTGTGGATGCTTTCGACCGGGGCGATACCGGCTTTGGCGATCTGCTCGCGCGAATAGTCCGACACGGTCAGCAGCGCGCGGTTGCGCCGCGTCAGCACACCCTGCACCAGCTTGTACCACAGGCGGAAGGGCAGCGAATAGGATTTGGGCGACAGCGATACCTGCGCGTCGTGGATCATGGTCACGGCATTGGCCGACAGCATCGGGCCGATATTGCACAGGCTCAGCAGCAGCCGCTCATCCTGCTTTATCGGCAGGGTCAGCTGTTCCCACGGGATCGAATCGAGCGGCCCGATCTCGCGCGTCGGCAGGCGGATATCGCGCGCTGCCTCGCGCCCGTCGGCACTGTGCCAGACCTCGAAGCTGCGGCCCTGCAGGCGCGGGTCACCAGCGGCCTGCATGTCGGCCAGCGCGTTGCAGATTTCGAACGCGACCCGGTGAACGCCGGTCATCGAGGCGCGCAGGAACTTGCCGTTTATGATGATGTCTTGTGCCATGAGCTGAGCCCGTACTTGAACAAGCCGCCTGACCCACGCAAGGGGCGCAAAGGTGGGATCGGCCAGCAATTGCGGCTGCGCCTCAAAACGGGGCACCATGTGCGCCAGCCATAAACATGTCGGCGATTCTGCCCGATACACATTGCCGCAGCAGCGAGGCGCCATGACCACCCCGACCGGACAGCATTTTGGCGATAGCTACCGCCGCCTGGGCGAGGGGCCGGTGGTCGACATGCTGGTGCTCGAAGGCCATGTGCATGAGGGCGACCGTGCGGCCGCGACAGAGGCAGCGCGCGCCGCGCTGCACCGCTTTGTCGCCATGGGCCTGCCTAACGCCGAGATCGCGGGCGCGCCGCATTACGACCCGGTCGAGGTCTGTCGCTTCATCAAGTATGCCGGCCGCGAGCTGGGTGACGATTACTGGCAGACGCGTCAGGTGGAGACGCTGCGCCGCTTTGTCGGCGATCTGGCCGAGGAGGCGCCCACGCGCGCTTCGTTACGTTATGACCGCGTCTTTGCTGGCAGCGCGGTTCCCGCTGGCGAGAGCCGCCGGTTGCGGATGCCGCTGCCGCTCACTGCGCGTTACCCGGACTGCACGATCACGCCCGAACTGCCCGAAGAGGCCGAGCGCCACCGGGTCAGCGACGGGCGGCTGGAGGTAAAGGTCACTGGCAATGGTGGCTCGGACATCCGCATCGGCGCACGGATCGACCTCGATCTCGGCGCGGCAGCGCCGGACAGTTTGGACGACCCGGAGCTCTATCTGCGCGAGCAGGAGGGGCTGATCGCAATCACGCCGGAAATCGCGGCGCTTTCGGCGCGGCTCGGCGGCGAGGCGAGCGCGGAGAATGCGCTACGCGCCTTCTGGGAATACCTGATCGCCAATTTCACCTTTTGCCCAATCCATTACGACCAGGTCGACATGGCGGCCCCGCTCGACTGGGTGCTGCGGACCGGTGAGTATGACTGCCAGCTCGCCTCCTCGCTGCTGATCGGCCTCGCCCGCGCGCGCGGCATCCCGGCGCGGCTGGTGGGCGGCAACTTCCTCTACCGCCACTCCCCCACCAACCATTACTGGGCCGAAATCTGGCTCGACAACGAGGGTTGGTTCCCGGTCGATTCGATCGGCTGGGACCTGTCGGCAGGCGGCGCGGACACGGCGTGGCGCGACCGCTTCTACGGGGCGATGGATGCGCGGCTGGTGAGCGAGTGCCAGCCGAAGACCTTCGTTGGCGCGATCGGCGCGGCGCTGCCCGAACATTGGGTGATGCTGCGTGAAAGTACCGAAGCGGGCGCGGCGGTCAGTCTGGCGGCGCTGGACGGGCAGCCCGTCTATCGCGACGAGATTGCCTTCGACTGAGAGCCGATGGGCAGCGCCCGGCGAGTGTCTTGCAATGGGCCAGCCGCCACCCGCGCAATTGCATTGGGCTGATGTCGTGCAATACCTATCCGTAATGGTGCATTGCGGTATCACCCGTGGATCGTCCACCATGGCGCCGCGCCCCTGGAGACCAGCCCGATGATTTTCGAAGTTCGCCTGCCCCTGATCATGCCGCAAATGTCGGCTGCGACGGTCGAATGCCTCTATGTCGAACCCGGCGAAGCGGTGAAGATGGGCAGCAAGCTGGCCGACCTGCGGGTCGATCTGTCGAGCGCCTTCGCGCAGGAATGCCCGCCGGTTTCCTATTACCGCATCGTGCTGCGCGAACGCGCCTTTGTGCGGAGCATCTCGGCCACTCCCGGCGACCTGCTGGAGGTCGATGCGCCCTTCGTGCTGTTCAGCACCGATCCGGACGAACCGCTCGACCCGCCCGCGACCCGCCCGATGCGGACCACGATCGCGGGCATCATGCACCATGATGGCATGGTCTCGGACCAGAAGCTGTGACACTGCTGCCGCTCACGCTCGGCCCGCTGGAGGCAAGCGGCTATTCGCTGCTGCGCTCGGGCGTGCGCTGGCTGGTGGCGGACGGACAATATTGCGAAGCGCACCAGCCGATCGGCTATTTCAACGTCAGTCTGGAGGCGACCGGCAAGGTTACCGGCCAGCCTGCCTTCGCCGACGAGATGGAGCTGCAGGTGGCCATCGCCCCGCGTGTTTCCGGGCGGCTGAAGCTGGGCGACGGGCTGGCGCGCGGCGGCTACCTCTCGATCCGCACGATCGAGGAATGGCAGGCGGGCGACGTGATCGGCCAGCTGGAGGTCGAGGCCACGCCGGAGGATGACCGCGCGGGGGAACTGCGCGCACTGATGCTGGCCGGGCGGCGCATGACCGCGCTCGCCGACGTGCATACCGGGCTGATGCCGGGCTGGCACAGCCGCACGCGCGGCTGGTGGGCCGACGGTGAAGAAACGCCGGTAACGCTGTTGTGCCAGGGCGTGTGCGATGCCGTGGGCGTCGTCACCGGCTCGCAGACCGCGTTCACCGAGATGTTCGCGATGGAGCAGCAGGCCACGCAAATGGTCTATGTTCCCGACCATCCGATTGCGCCCTGCGTGCCGATCCTGCTCGACCAGATCACCCGCACCCCGGCGCAGTTCCAGGCGATCCTGGAGGACGCGCATGCCTATTTCGGCAATCTGAACAGTGCGCCGACGGCCAATGACTGGATGTTCATGGGGTCGACCCTGCAGGCGCTGGGCAGCGCGCCGCTGAAGGACAATTACCCGGTCTTCACGCCGGGCGGAATGCAGCAACTGGGGGCGCCGCAGGCCGTGCTGATGTCGCTCGCGGTCGAGCCGCTGGCGATCCTGCGGCACAAGAAGCTGGGCTATCACATGCATGTGATGCGCCACCACCAGGCGGCGGCAGGACCGGCGGTGAAATCGTGGCTGTCGAACGAGTTCGAGGTAGTTAAGCGCCCGGTCGAGGCCATCGGCAAGGATTACGAGGCGCTGATCGACCGGCTGGCGAAGACTTCCGGCACCACATCGGGAACCAGGGTGATCGCGCTCAACCGCATGTCGACCTCAGGCCACGAGGACATTTCCAGCTATATGGGTTTCGATGCGCCACTCAGTGCCACCTTGTCCAATGTCGCGGCCAAGGAGATGAACCTCGTGCTCGACGACCTTGCCGAGACGGGCCGGATGGACGTGATCGATATCGATGCCATAGGGGCCGAGCTGGGCGGGGCCGAGCACCTGCCCGACGGCATCCACCAGAGTGGCACCTTGCAGACCATCGCGCGGAAGGCGGTGCTCGAATGCCTTGCGGATGTGCGGGTTTGAGGCAAAGCTCAAGTGGGCTTGAGGGTTCCTCAGGCCGCGCTCAGATCCGCTCAGGTAACTTCGAATTCGACGGTCAGGTCAGTCGCGGCACCGTCCGGCGCGGCCTCGTCGGCGCTGTCGGCGAAGAGGGCCAGCACCACGCCGATCTCGGCCCAGTCGCCTTCCTCGGCCTTGATCTCGCGTAGCACACCCGCCTGTCCGGCCCGCACCTCGACCACGGCCTTGTGCGTTTCCAGTTCGACGATCAGGTCGCCATTCGCGAAGGATTCACCCGGCTCGCCATGCCATTCGAGGATGCGGATTTCTTCGACACCGGGAACGGCGGCGGGGACGGTCAGCTGATAGAACATTTGGCCTCCGGAGTGACTTCGTATGCTGGGATTACTGGCGCTCAGCCTCTGGCCAAGGCACGTATCGATTCAATTACCTGAGCGGCATCGGGAATGCATTCTGCCTCAAGCACGGGGTTCGAGGAAACCGGCGCGGGCAGTGCGCCAAGCCTTTTCCACGGGCGATAGCCGATCTGCTCAAAAATGCGGGTCGCAACCTCGACTCCGACGCCGCAGGTCACCTGCCCTTCTTCCAGCGTCAGCAACTTGCCGGTCTTCTCGACCGAAGCGACCAAAGTGTTGAGGTCGAGCGGGGCGAGCGAGCGCAGGTCGATCACCTCCACCGAAATGCCTTCCTCGGCCAGTACCTTGGCGGCCTGCAGCGCGACGCGCACCATGTAGGAATGGCAGGTCAGCGTGACGTCGGTGCCCTCCTGCCGGATCTCCGCCTTGCCGAAGGGCACGACATGCTCCTCCCGGTCGAGATTGCCGGGGGTCGGGAACAGCTTCTTGTGGTCCATATAGACCACCGGGCCATCGTGGCGTAGCGCCGACTTCATCAGGCCATAGGCATCGGCCGGGGTGGAGGGCGCGACGACCGCGAGGCCGGGGACGCTCATCAGCCAGGCCTCGATACATTGCGAATGGGCGACGCCCTGACCCTGCGCGCCCGCGGTGGTCTTGACCACCATCGGCGCGGTCAGCTTGCCCGCCGACTTGTAGCGCAGCTTGGCCGCGTAATTGATGAGGGCGTCGAAGCCCAGCATCAGGAAGTCCATATAGGTGATGACGGTCAGCGGACGGTATCCGGCGGCGGCAACCCCGGCAGCGATCCCGACCGAGGCCGGCTCGGCCACCGGCGTATCGCGGACGCGGTCGGGCCCGAACTCACCATAGACGCCATCGAATTCGCGGTAGGACCCGCCGAAGCTGCCGACGTCCTGCCCCATCAGCAGCACCTTGGGGTCGCGCGCCATTTCCTCGCGCACGGCGCGCGCCACGGCCTCGCGGAAGAACAGCCGCAGCGGCTTGGCCTTCTGGCTGACGGGCTCAGACGACATGCTGGAGCACCTCGGACGGATCGGGATAGGGCGAGGCATCGGCGAACAGCATCGCGGTTTCGGCGCGCTGGGTGGCCTCGTCGCGCAGCGCCTCGGTCTGCGCTTCACCGAGCTCGCCGACATCCTGCAAGCGCCGGATCTCGCGTTCGATCGGGCATTTCAGGCGCAAAGCGGCCAGTTCGTCGCGCTTGCGGGTCTCGCGCGCGGTGGTCGAGTGTGAGCGCAGGCGGATCGAGGAGAATTCGACGAAGGCGGGGCCGTTTCCGGCGCGCACATAATCGGCGGCCTGTTGGGCCGTCTCGCTGACGGCGGGCAGGTCGAGCCCGTCGACGCTCTTCGTCCACATGCCGAAGACCCCGCCAATGTCGGAGATATTCTCCGCCGCGTTCGAGGCCTCGCGCGCGGTCGAGACCGAGAGCTGGTTGTTGTTGCACACGAACAGCAGCGGCAGCTGCCACAGCGCGGCGATGTTGAGCGTTTCGTAGAGCGCGCCCGCCGCGCTCGCCCCGTCGCCGAACAGGATCGCGACGATGCCGGGGTCGTTGTCGAGCTTGCGCGCCAGCGCCACGCCCGCGGCGATGGTGATATTGCCTGCGACGACCGCGTGCGCGCCGAAGAAGCCATGTTCGGCATCGGAGAAATGGCCGCGTCCCGCGCGCCCGCGATTGACGCCGCCGGTCCTGGCCAGCAGCTCGGCCATCAGGTGCTCGGGCTTGACCCCGCGTGCCAGCGCCGGGCCGATCGAGCGCCCGCCGGTCAGCAGCTGGTCATGCTCGTTCAGCGCCGAGGCAAGGCCGACCGAGACAGCTTCCTCGCCCGAGGAGAGCAGCTGGAAGCCGTGGTCCTTCCTCGCCGCGAGGCAGTCCTCGAAGGCGCGGATGAGGAGCATCGCGCGCAGATTTTCGATTGCTTCGCTCATCAGGCCGGGTGTTTCTTTCCCGCAACCTGTTTCAAGGCGGAGAACAGCAGGCCAAGGCTCTCGCGCGGGCCGCGCCGCCGCATCGCGCCGACCAGACGGCCCATCGCCTCTTTCGGGCTGATCCGGCCCTTCAGCACCTGGCTGACCAGCCACGAGGCATGGTTTTCCTGCACCGCGTCGGTGTTCATCATGACCTTCTGGCGCGAGCGCCCCTTGCCCAGCGCGATGATATCGGCGGGCGACAGGGCGCTGGTGGCGTGGAAATTGACGAGACCGGCCTCGATCTGGGCGCGGGCGCGTTCCTGCACATCATAGGCAACGAACATGTCGCAGCCATTGGTGGCGATATTCAGCGCCAGTTCCTGCCCGGCCAGCTGCTTGGCCTTGTCGCCGGTGAGGCGGTAATCGGTGCCCAGCACCGCGCCGCCGACATCGGCGAAGACGCGGTCGAGATCGACCACGAACACGCCATATTCGCGCGACAGTTCGGTCGCGAGCAGGTTGAGCTTGCGGATACGGCGCAGCCGTGTCTGCCCTGCGGCGCTTTGCCGGTCGGGCACGGCGCGAAAGACAGTCAGCACGAAGACAGGATCGCCGGTTTCGGCGAGTCGTTCGAAGCCCGCCGCCAGTGTCGTGGCGAGCGTTTCGTATGGTTCGTCACCCAGCGCGAAGGGCAGCAGCGAGACGACGCGCAAAGTCCCCTCGGGCGCGGCGATGATGGCCTTGAGGTCAGCGGCTGTGCCGGTTTCGAGCGTGACGGCCTCACCCGGCGAAGCGCCGCCGAGCGCCTGCGCCAGCAGCCCGTCGAGCCCTTTCGCGATGGCGGGCATCTCGCTGGCGGTGGCGAGGACCGAGACGGGGATCTGCGTCAAGCAGCGTCCTCCGCCAACGGGGCTTCGGTCGCGACCTGACGGCTGGCGAGATAGGCCGCGCGGACCTCGTCACGCCCCGCGATCCCGGCAAAGGGTGCGGCGGCGCGCGAAAGTTCAGGCAGGGACATGATCCGCGCCGCTTCGGGCAGCGGGGAGTCGTCGGAAATGCTCTGCCAGAACAGCGGCATCAGCGCGACGGCTGCCGTCGGATGCGCGGCGTAGAACACCTCTTCCCAGTCGAGGTCGTCGAGCGGGTCGCGCCAGCCGCTGCGGTGGGTCATGTGATAGCTCCGCGCGGGCGTCGCCTTCATCTTCATGCCCTGCTGGACGAGGCGCAGCGCCAGTTCGCGGTGCTCGTTGATGCTGATATCCGGGTGGAAGCCGCCCGAGCCGAGGAACGCCGCGCGCGAGAGCGACTGGTTCGCGCCCGAGGCCGCCGTCCACAGCACGTCGCAATCCTCGTTCTCGCGCAGCGCCTGCATTTCCAGTTCGAACAGCTTGCGCGGGCCGAAGCCGGGATAGATACCGGGCTGGCCGCGCTTGTCGATGGCGGCGAAATCGGTGCGGATCTGTTCGCGGGTGACGGTCGAGCGCGCCAGCTCGCGTTCCGACATGCGTGCGACACGCTCTTCCTCGCCCTTGCGCGGCGTCCCCCCTTCGGGGTCGAGGAAGGGGCGGGTGCAACGCAGGTGATGCGTCTCGCCGCGGACGACCAGATTGTCCGCCGCGCGGTGCAGGGCGGCGTGGCGGGCGACGAATTCGGGCTCGGCCAAAGTGTCGCCATCGAGGAAGATCAGGATATCGCCGCTGGCGGCATTGGCCCCGGCATTGGCGGCGGCGGAGCGGCCCTGCGCTTTGGCGTGATGCACGGCGACCAGATCGAGGTCCTGCGCCGCTTCGGCGATGACGTCGGCGGTATGGTCGGAGGAGCCGTCATTGACGACCACGACTTCGACCGGCTCGGTCTGGCAGGCGAGCGAGGTCAGCGTGAGGCGCAGGCGATCTGCCTCGTCCTTGCTGCGGATGACGACACTGATCTTCATGCGGAAATCCTTACGCGGTTTTCCGCTTTTGCTTCAACGGGATCGGCGTCCAGAGTCCCGAGATCGGACAGGATGCGGACCACTTCGTTGCTGGCCGCTTCGTAGCCTGCCGGGGTCAGGTGCATGGCATCGACCTTCATCCGGTCGGCGCCGCCGCGTGCGACGAGGGCGTCGATATCGACGATCGAGATGCCGATCGCCTGCGACAGCTCGATCAGCGCCAGGTTGAAGCGTTTCACGCGGGTCGAATAGATGTCGTTGAGGCCAAGGTGGCAATGGACCATGTCGCCCGGAATGATCGGCGACATGTTGTAGACCAGCACGGGCACGTCGCGCTCCGCCTGCACCCGCTCGACGACGGCGGCGAGGTTCTCCATCGAGGTCTCGACATCGACGAGGCCGACCTTCTCGAAATTCTCGCGCAGCCAGGCGCGCTCGGCCTCCGGCCAGTTCTCGCTTTCGGGCGGCGGATAGAACAGGAAACCGTCCTGCTTGTGGCGTACCAGCGTCGAGGCGACGTCGGGCAGGATGGAGAGGATCACCGCATCGCTGGGTGTGGTGAAGACCTTGTCACTGAACTGTCCGGCCAGTGGATAGGTGCCCAGTTCCAGTTCGCTGTGGTCGGCAAAGGCGGCGGGAATCTGGCCATCGGCGGCGAGCAGCGCGTCGAAACGGGTCAGCGTCTCGTGGCGCAGGCGCACTTTCACGTCGGGGAAGGCGGGCTTCAGGCTGTCATTGATGCCGTTCCACTGCAATTCGCCGCCGATGCGGCAGGAATGCAGCGAATCGTGGACATCGACATTGCCCTTCGCAAAGATGCTGATCCGTTTCACGACTGTTACTTCATTGCCCCCAAATTGCGGCCCAAGTTCAGTCGACGCCCCGGTTGAGTTGACGCCCAGGTTCAGTCGACATTGCCCATAGCCACGTACTTTCCCTGGCCAGAGCACGGCGCGGTTGCGCCGCACATCCCCCTGCCAGGAACATTGTAGGCCTTCGGCTTCCGGCTTCCCGAACTGTTCTGGTTTTTACGTTAACATGGCCGCATAACGCCTGTGGTATTAAAAACTACGTAACGATAATTGGTGCGACCCGAAGGGCTCTGATTGCCTTTGTTCCGATGCTATCAAGCTCAGGTACAAGTACAAAGGGTGCAAAGGGGCTAATTCCGGCCCCTCCGATGGGCACGGGCGGCCCGAATGGGCGCCCATTTCAGGAGCCGCGCAGCAACTTCATCGGGTTGAAGTTCCGCATACCGGTCCAGGCATCGCGCATATAGGTACGGTCGGCGCGCATGACGATCGTTAATGCCCCGACGATCATCAGCACTTCGATGAGGATCAGCGCCAGCCCCGCACCAGCGGCTTCGAACTGCGTCGCCAGTGTGATCAGCGCGGCGACATAGAGCAGCGCGCAAGTCAGCGAGAGCACGGCGAGTTTCCTGTCGAGCTTGAGCGGCACCAGGAACTGGTTGTTCAGCGCCCCGGCGAGCGCGATCAGCATCGGTACCGGCGACAGCAGCCGCAGGATGTGGACCGAATCCTCGAAGCCCGGGCCCAGCACGATCTGGACGATCCACGGGGCGAAGGCGAACAGGCCGACCGTCATCGGCAGGGTCATCGCCATCTGGATCAGCAGGAACTGGCCGCTGATGCGCGCGGCGGCCTGGTTGGATTCGTTCATCGAGGCGAAGATACGCGGCATCACGACCAGGCTGGCGGGCCCGATCAGCATGGCGCAGATGCGGGCGATCTTGTCGGCGCCGGAATAGATGCCGACCTCCGCCGTGCTCGCCACCAGTCCCAGCACAATGGGCGGGGCGGCGATGTAGAGCGTATTGTTCGAGCGGGCCAGGAACAGGCTGAAATGGGCGCTGATGCTGGCGGTGATGTCGGCCAGCCGCTCGCGAACCGGCCGGAAACGATAGGTGATGGTGATGACGAGGAAACCGGCCAGGCCGCTCGACAGGCCGAACAGGCCATGCAGCATCGCGGCAAGGTTCGCATCGTCCTCGCCCCGGATCATGAAGAAGGTCAGCAGCGTCACGGCAATGCGCGCCGCGAGCGAGATCGAGACGAAGCGGTCCAGCTTCTCCACCCCTTGCGCGAACCAGTCACTGGCGAGGCTCGCGCCGACGATGGTCATGAAGCCGGAGATGAACACGATCTGCCTGATGCCCGGCGCCGAACTGAGCGCCAGGACCGCCAGCAGGGCGGTGGCGGGGATAATCAGCGTCAGCTTGGAATAGATGATCTTCCAGTAGGTTTTCTGCAGCGCCTCGTGATCGTCCCTCTTCGTGGCGACCTCGCGCATACCGCCGATCGGGAAGCCCCATTCGATGAGGATCCACAGATAGGCGTTGATGCCGACGCAATAGGCGTAAACGCCGAAGCCCGACGTGTTCAGCGTGCGCGCCAGATAGGGCAGCAGCAGGAACGACAGGATATAGTTGGAGATCTGCCAACCATACATCAGCGCCAGGTTCTTGAAATGGTGGAGTTTCACGCGGCGCTCTTGTGTGTGGGGGCAGGGCGATGCGGGATGAGCGTCATGGTGGCGTATGGTCCAAACAGTCGCAGGCGAAGGCCGGAAATGGTGGACTTCCGGGGCGCTGCCCATGCGACAACGGGACTTCTATGGCTGAACATCCGGCGCTGCAATGTCGCTGAACGCGGATGCACCTTTGTGGCACGAAACTCTCCTGAATTGTCATCAAAACCGCGGCCCGGGCGACGGCAGTTGCGGCCACCCTGTTGCAAATAGGTCGCGCGCCGGGAGCAGATGCGGCGGTTATCTCGCGCCTTGTGGTTCACAGCGTGGCGTGGATTTGATAGGCGGGCCCATCCCGACAAGGCAGAACAGGACCGCAATGCCGACCCGGCACGGCGGACAGGATCATCGAGTTTTCCAGCAACAACAGTTCCTTTCGCGATGGATGGCGCATGGTTGCGAGTGCGCTACTGGTGGCGCTCGTCCTTTGCGCGCTGGCCATTTCGGGGGCGGCGCAGGCCGCCGCCTTCACGGCTGATGAGCCGCTCGCCAGCGATACCGGGCAGGTGCTGGTCGAGTGGCAGGCTGAGGGGCCGGTGGCGCTGGCCATTGCCGACGCGGGTGCGCCGGAGACGATGCGCCCGTTGTACGAAGGCGAGAACCACAGCTTCTTCCTTTCCGGGCTGGCCGATGGCGACTATGTCCTGACGCTGGCTGACGGCGCGGCGGGCGAGGCCGATACCATCGCTCTGAACGTCACCCAGCAATCGCTGACGCAGGCCTTGTGGCTGACGCTGATCGGCGCGCTGATCACACTTGGCATTGTCGCCACGATCCTGCGCGGGGCCCGCTCATGACCGGCGCCGACGCTCTGCTCGATCCGACGACCGGCTGGCTGCTGCTGGGCGCGTTCAGCGTCCTGTGGGTTGCGCTCGGGTTCTGGTGGGGACGGCGCAACAAGAGTTTCGAGGACCATGCGCTGGCGGGCCGCAATGTCGGCCTCGCGCTGGGTTCGGCGACGGCCGTGGCGACGTGGGTCACCTCGAACACGACAATGCTCGCGCCGCAATTCGCGCTCCAGCTCGGCATCTGGGGCATGCTCGCCTATTCGACTGCGGCAGTGGGCCTGTTGCTGTTTGCGCCGCTCGCCAGCCGGATCCGCAAACTGATGCCGCATGGCTATACGAGTGGCGACTTCTTCCGCCTGCGCTATGGCCGGGTGGCTTGGGGTGTATTCCTGGTGTTTACATTGTTCTATTCGCTGACCTGGCTGGTCAGCATGGCGATGGCGGGCGGCATCCTGCTCAACGCCCTTTCGGGCATTCCCTATGTCTGGGGGATGAGCGTGATCCTGGCGGTCTGTGTCCTCTACACGATGCGCGGCGGGCTGGCGGCGGTCATCGGCACCGACTTCATCCAGAGCCTGATTATCATCATTGGCATCGTGATCGTCGGCTTTGCCGTGCTGAGCCATGTCTCGGTCGAGGAAATCCACACCAACCTCGCCGAGAGCCAGCCGATGCTGATAACGGTGCTGTTCCCGGCTGCGCTGATGGCGATCTTCAACAACCTGCTGTTCGGGCTGGGCGAGGTGTTTCACAACAATGTCTGGTGGAGCCGGGCCTTTGCTTTCCGCGAGGGCGTCGCGGGCAAGGCCTTTGCCATTGCCGGCCTCGTCTGGCTGCCGATCCCGATTGCCGCCGGGTTCATTGCCCTCGCCTCAGGCGCGCTGAACGTGGCGGTGCCGAGCGCCGACATGGTCGGGCCGCTGGTGATTGCCGAGGTACTGGGCGAAGTCGGCGCGATCGCGGTGTTCGTGATCGTGTTCTGCTCGCTCGCGTCGAGCATCGACAGCTTGCTGGCGGCGACCAGCGACCTCATTACCGAGGACGTCTATCGCCGCATGTTCCGTCCCGCTGCCTCGCCCGAGACGCTGAAGCGTGCCGCGCAATGGATCACCCTGCTGCTGGGCGTGGGCACCTGGGCGGTGTGCGTTCCGCGCATCGGCACTTTGGCCTCGGTGCTGTTCTTTGCCGGGCCGCTGGTGGGCGCGATGATCTGGCCGATCGTCACCGGCCTTTACTGGCGGCGGGCCACGGCTATCGGCGCAATCGGCGGCATGCTGCTGGGCGCAGCCACGGGGCTGGTCGCCTATTTCCAGATCGGCTGGTTCGTGGCGAGCACGGTGGGGACGGGCGTTTCCATGGTCTGGGTGCTCGCCTGCGCCGCATTATCCAAGTCCAGTTTCGACTGGGCCAGACTGAAGGAGGCCGAGTGATGTTCTCTGCCGGATTCCTCGAAGTTCTCGTTTATGGTTCGCTGGGCTGGTGTGCGCTGTCGGCGCTGGCACTGCTGACCATGCTGGTCCGCGATCTTGCCAGGGGAGCGACCTGGTGACGATCCCCGCCGCGCGCGTCGACCACCTTGCCGAGACCGGCCGCCTGATGGAGCGGATCGGCAATTGCCCCAATCCCGAAGGGTTGCTGCAATACCAGCCCAAGCTGCGGCTCGATGTGCTCGACCGACTGCGTTATTCATCGGTCCTGTCGGCCGCACAGTTCGACAAGGAGCTGCTGACCGAGTTGCTCAAGCTGTCGGCTTACCTCCAGCTGCGGAAATATCCGGTGCGCCGGGCGCTGGAGGACAAGATCATGGCCGCCGCCTTCTTTGAGCCGAGCACGCGCACCCGGCTCAGTTTCGAGAGCGCGATGCTGACCGTGGGCGGGCAGACGATCAGCGTCGCCGATGCCAAGACCACGGGCGTCGCCAAGGGTGAGTCCCTGCGCGATATCGGGCAGATGTTCAATTCCTACGCCGACGTCGTGGTCGTGCGCCATACCGAGCAGGCGGCGATTGCCGAGCTGTGCGAATATCTTCGTATCCCGCTCATCAATGGCGGCAACGGGTCGGACGAGCACCCGACGCAGGCGCTGGCCGACTGGTATGCGCTGCTCAAATGGCGGCCCGAAATCGCCTTCGGCACGATCCCCGACAAGTTCCGCCTCAATTTCGGGATCATCGGCACGCCGGGCAATATGCGGACGGTGAAAAGCTTCCTCAAGCTGGCGCTGCTGTTCCCCGAGAACATCAACCACATCACCATCTTCTCCGAGATGGCCGATCCTTTGGGCGACGACCTGCGCGAGCTGTGCGACAACAGCCCGGTCGGGTTCAACTTCAGCCGAGATCTGGAGGGCAGCCTCGAATATCTCGACGTGATCTACATGAACGCGATTGCCTTCCTCGGGGACGGCTATCGCTTCTATGCGGAGAACTTCCAGCTTAACGCCCAGAGCCGGATGAAGCACGACACCGTGATCCTGCATCCGCTGGCGCGCGGGGCCGAGCTGTCGACCGACCTCGATCACACCCAGCACAATCTCTATTTCAACCAGGCCGACGGCGCCGTCTGGGTCCGTCAGGCGCTGCTGCTGGCCATTTTCGACCGGGTGCGTAACACCCTGCCCGACGACCTGCTGATTTAAGGAACGCGAACCTCTATGTGCGGCATTGCCGGGGTGTGGAGCCCCAATACAAAGCGCGACGACACCGACGCCATCGTCCAGGCCATGGCCGACCGCATGTATCACCGTGGCCCCGATGGCTGGGGCAGCCATGTCGACCCGGCCAACGGTCTAGCGATGGTCCATACCCGCCTCTCGATCATCGGTCTGAATGCCGGCGACCAGCCGATCTTCGGGCAGGAGAGCGACGGCACGGGCGGCTATGTGATGACCGTCAATGGCGAGTTCTACGATTACAAGCGCTATCGCGGCATCCTGCGGACCGACGGCTACGACTTCACCACCAAGTCGGACAGCGAAATCGCGCTCAAGCTGTTCCACAAGCACGGCTTCGATTTCATGGAGCATCTGCGCGGCGAATTCGCCTTCGCGATCTTCGACGAACAGCGCCAGCGCATGATCCTGGTGCGCGACCGCTTCGGCATCCGCCCGCTGTTCTACCATGTCAGCGACAAGGGCTTCTTCTGGGGCAGCGAGATGAAGGCGATGCTCGCCCATCCCGACGTGCCGCGGACCATGTGCCCGAAGGCGCAGCTGCACCAGCTGATGCAGGTGATGGTGCCGGGCATGACCCTGTTCGAGGGTATCCATGCGCTGAAGCCGGGGCATATGCTGATCGTGCAGAAGATGGACGATGGCTTCGAACTGGAAGAGCGCCGCTACTGGGATGCCGAATTCCCGCTCGACGGCGAGCATGACGAGCTGCCCGACGAAGAGCATATCGAGAATGTCCGCCAGGCACTGGTCGAAAGCGTTGCCTTGCGGCTGGAGGCTGACGTGCCGGTCGCCTGCTACCTGTCGGGCGGGATCGATAGCTGCTCGATCATCGGCATGGCGGCGGCGATCCAGCAATCGCCGGTCAAGGCGTTCACCATCAGCTTCGACGATGCGCGCTATGACGAGGCGCATATCGCCACCGAAATGGCGGAGAAGGCGGGCGCCGATCAGGATATCCTGAAACTGAAGGCGGTCGACCTTTACGGCAAGAATTTCGAGGACGCGGTCTTCTATTCGGAGCGCACCTTCTACAACACGCTCGGCGTCGCCAAGATGCTGATGAGCAAGCATGTGCGTGAGGTCGGCTACAAGGTTGTCATCACCGGCGAGGGCTCGGACGAGCTGTTCGGCGGCTATGCCCAGTTCAAGGCCGACTATTTCCTCCACGATCCCGCCTATTCCGAAACCTCGGCAGGCGCGGACATGAAGGAGCGGAACAAGATCTTTGCAGGCTCGGTGCTGGCCGAACAGCAGATTTCGCACCCGGCGTTCGAGGAAGTGATGGGCTTTACCCCGTCATGGATCCAGCCATGGATGCTGGTGCTCGAACGCGTGAAGCCGCTGCTGAGCGACGAATTCAAGGCGAAGCTGGGCGATTACGACCCCATTGCCGCGATCGCCTATTCGCTCGACAAATCGATGCTCGACGGGCGGCATGTGCTCGACAAGGTGCAGTACAGCTGGATCAAGACCATGCTGGAGGGGCAGATCCTCAACTGGGGCGGCGACCGGGTGGACATGGCCAACAGCCTCGAAAGCCGTCCGGCGTTCCTCGACCATCACGTGGCCGAGCTGGCGATGCGGATTCCACCGCATGTCCGCATCCGCGACGGGATCGAGAAATGGGTCGTGCGCGAAGCGATGAAGCACGTCCTGCCCGAAGTGCTCTATAAGCGCGAGAAGTTCGCCTTCATGGCGCCGCCCGCGCATACGGACGTCGAGAAGACCAACGAGATCAACAAGCTGATCGAGAAGTGGCTCTCGTCAGAGGAGATCGCCGAGCATGGCATTTTCGACGAGGCGAAGCTGCGCCAGTCGATCGAGGATTACCGCAAGAGCGACGACCATGCGCTCAACACGCGCAAGGACATCATCCTCAATCATGCCATCGCGCTGCATGCCATCGACGCGCTCATAGCCGGGTAATTTCAGACAGGCTTGGAAAGCAGGTCGGTCGACGGGCCGGCAGGCTGCGTCGTGTCGCGGTTCTCGTTCCAGCACAGCCACGCCATATAGGGCGCGGCGAGGAAGCGCAGACCCATCACAACGAGGCCCAGCGCCATCAGCACGGCCAGCTCGGGCCCGATGGCGCCGCGCAGTGCGAAAATCGTGATCGCGAGCAGCAAGGCGATACCGCCCAGCACGCTCTCGGTCCGCACTCCGGCCAGCGCGGCGGCCAGTTCCGAACCCTCACCGAACTTGGGCGTCCGGCGCCAGGCCAGCGGCTTGCTCGACAGGCCAGCAAGGCCCGCTTGCAGCACGACATAGCTGAGCGAGGCACGGGCGATCTCGCCGCGCACCATCGCCAGCGGCGAGGTGCAGCCCGACAGGCGATAGCGGTGCCAGGTTCGCACCAGATAGGCGGCGACCGAAACCGGCAGCAGCACCCAGACCAGCGGCGGCAGGTCGACCGGCGCGATCATGCCCGTTACCGCGCCAAGCGCGAAGGCGGTCAGTACGCCAATGCCGAAGACCAGCGACACCAGCGTCTGGATCGGGGCCATGCAGCGCAGCACCTCCAGCATCTTGGTCCAGCCCGGCAGCGGCCCGGCAAAGGGCTGCGGCAGGAACAGCCGCCAGTGGCGCACCAGCTGCTGCACCGGACCGGCGGTCCAGCGGAAGCGCTGCTTGCGATAGTCGTCGAAGGTCGCCGGGATCAGGCCGCGCCCGAAGGTCTCGCCGATATAGATGCCGCGATAGCCTGCGGCGCGCAGGCGCACGGAAACTTCGGAATCCTCGGTCAGGCACCATTCGGCCCAGCCGCCGACCTTCTCCAGCACATGCTTGCGCAGCACGCACATCGTGCCGATGGTGAACGCCCCGCCATATTCGTGGACGCCCAGCATATCGATCTTGTTGTTGGGCATGTATTCCCAATAGCAGCCGGTCAGGTAATCGCTCGCCTCATGGTCGCGGTAATCGTGCGGGGTCTGGACATAGGCGATCTTCTCGTCGGCGAAGAACGGTACCAGCCGCGAGAGGAAATCGGGTTCGGAATAATAGTCGGCATCGACCACCGCGATCAGCTCGGCATCCTCGGCGGTTTCACCGATCAGGAAGTTGAGCGCGCCCGCCTTGGCACCGGGCAAGGGCGAGACGTGGAAGAAGCGGAACACTTCGCGTCCCAGCTCCAGGTTGAGCAGCTTCGCATGGCGTTCGAGCGGGCGCCACAGCGCCTCGTCCTTGGTGTTGTTGTCGCACACCAGCACTTCGAAATTGTCGTAATCGAGCGCGGCCAGCGTATCCATCGTCGCGCGCACCACCTCAGGCGGTTCGGCATAGCAGGGCAGGTGGATCGAGACCTTGGGGCGATAGGCACCGCTCGGGTCCGCGACCGCCTTGATCGGTTCGCGCCAGCGCGCATGGGTCAGCACCGCCTCGCGGGCGATCTTCTCCAAGCTACGCGCGACGAGCAGCAATTGCACGGCGCCAAGGCCCAGCAGTGCCAGCGCCTTCACCGGGGTGGGCAGGCCGGTCTCGAGCACGAACAGAACCGCCCACGCGCCGCCGACGATCAGGCCGAAGAAGTCGACCGTCAGCCAGGCGATGCCCGAGGTGCTGAAATTGCGGAACACGGCGCGGGCGATGCTGGCGAGGCCGAAGAAGGCGGCGAGCGGCAGCACGACGCGCTCGAAGCCGACCCACACGCCTGCCAGCATGGCGGCCAGCGTGGCGGCAGTCACCAGCCCCAAGGGGCCGTTGAGGCGCGAATTGCGGAGCATGTGCGAGGCCTTGACCTCATGCGAGATCCAAACGGAGGCCACCAGCGCCATCAAGGCAGCAAAGAGCACAAAGGGATCGAAATCGGTGCGTTCGAGCAGCAAGACGGATTTTCCTTACACGGGGGGTGTTTGATGCACTGCAATAAATGACATTTACTGATATATTTTGCCGGACAATCGTTCCCTGCGGCAAGCGGAATTGCGATGAGCCGAGCGAAAGCGCAGGATATCTGGTGCGGTGCGTCACGATGTTTCAGGCTCGGCAAATGAAACACGCAGAATGTGTCGCGCGGAGATCGGGCGTTGTTATCCGTTGGAGCGCGGCGCGCGCTTGAGAGCACCGTTTTTGGCAGGAGCGATTCGCGGTCCGGCTCCCGATCCCGTGGAAGGCTCAGTCCTTTCCGGACAGCGCCTCGCCGGAATATCTCATCATCATCAGTCGGCTGTCCTTGACCGCCGCCGTGCGGTGATGCCCGATCGCCTGGTACTCCGGCATTTGCGGCAGGGCCTTGAACGCGGAGGCATTGGGGTAGCGCACCACCAGCGCCAGATCCCACTCGTCGGTTGGGCCGAGCAGCTCCGCGACACCGGACAGCAGCACTTCCGCGCCCAGACTGTGCAGGATCGGCGTTACGGCCGCGCCATATCGTTTGTAGGCCTCGGCCCCGGTGCATGGCGCCTCGTCCTCGTCAGCGGCATATTGCGCCTGATCGTGAAAGCGCAGCAGGTTGAGCATCGCAATCGGCGGGTCGCCGTCGAGTTTGCCCAGCGCATCCTCGGTCCGGGTGAAGATATTGTCTTTTGCCATTGGTCCTCTCAGTGGCCGTTCGGCCATGCGAGTACTCGTTAGGCGGCCACCCGCTCGCACGCCAGTTCAAGCACGCATTCGAGCAGCAATTGCGCGCCGCGCTCGCAGTCGGACCAGTGCGTCCATTCGTCCGGCGCGTGGCTGACGCCGTTGACGCTGGGCACGAAGATCAGCCCGGCGCGGGTGTGGCCGCAGAAGAACTGCACGTCATGGCCCGCGCCCGAGGGCATGACCTTGTTCGACAGGCCGAGCTCCTTCGCCTTCTTGGCGATCAGCGCGACCAGCCCGTCGTCGCAATAAGCGGGCTTGAGCCAGCTCATCTCCTCATATTCGAACTTCAGCTTGTGCTTGCGGGCCATGGCCGAGAGCACCCGGCGGCAGGCATTGGCGAGCGCGGTCATCACGTCCTCGTCGAGATCGCGCCCGACGATGGTGAAGTCCACCTCGCCCGGCACGGTGTGCGGGAATCCGGGCTTGAGCGCGACATGGCCGATGGTGATGCGGCTCTTGTCCGTCCCTTCCTCGTCGATGATGCGCTGGATCTCGTGGGCGAACTCGACCATTCCCATCAGCGCGTCGGAGCGCATGTGCATTGGTGCGGTGCCCGCATGGTCGGCTTTGCCGAGCAGGCGGCAGTTCCATTTGAACACGCCCGAAATGCCCTCGACCACGCCGATCGTGACCTTCTCCGCGTCAAGCACCGGGCCCTGTTCGACATGCAGTTCCAGAAAGGCACGGATTTCCTCCGGGCGGCGGAAGGCATGAACGGCTTCGAGCGCGTTGAGCCCGGCCTCTTCCATCGCGTCTTTGAGCGGGAAACCGTGTTCGTCCTTGGCCGAGAGGATCCAGTCGCGCGTCACATGGCCGGTCATGGCCTGGGCGCCGAGCATACCGCCAAAACGGCCTTCCTCCTCGCTGGTGGCGACGACCTCGATCGGGTAGTCGGGCACGATCCCCGCCTCCTTGATGGCGCGGACGATCTCCAGCCCGGCGACCACGCCCAGCACGCCGTCGAAGATGCCGGCGGCCGGGACCGAATCGAGATGCGAGCCGATCAGGACGGCGGGCTTGTCCTCGCTGCCCGGCGGGCCGTAGCGGCCGATGACATTGCCCGCGCCATCGAGCCGCGCGGTCATGCCGGTCTCGACGAATTTCGCCATCAGCCATTCGCGCGCGGCCATGTCGGCCTTGCTGAAGCCCTGGCGATAGACGCCGCGGTCAGCCTCCTGCAGGCCGAAGCGGGCGATGCGGAGGATGTCCTCCTCGATCCGCGCAATGCTGACCTTGGGTGCGTTGCGGCGTGGGGGCGATTCGCTGGCGGCATCTTTGCTGGACATGGCCGGAGACTAGCCAGAGGCAGGCAAGGTGGGCAAGTCACGCCTCTGATTCAGGCGATTGCGTGAGCCGCGCCAGTGTCCTTAGACTAGGGTCAGGACTCATTAAGCACATGGCCGTGACTTGAGCCGGAACTGGCCGGGACACGGAGTGAGCGAAGAGGAATAGTGGTGCTATTGATCGAGCGAGCGACAAAGGCCCGGGCAATTCCGGCCAAGCCCTGCGGGTGGCCGATTGCGGGCAAACTGCGCTGTCAGGGTCATCACAGCGAGAATTACTCGCTGTTTCAGCCCCTTCCTTGCATTTCCTCCCGCAATCGAGCCATCGCGGCTTATGCGGTTAAAGGGTCCTGACCCTATTCGCATGACCGCGACCGGGGAACTCAGGATCAAGCTGCAGATCATGTGCGGCGACGAGATCGCGATGGGGCCGGGCAAGGCCGACCTGCTCGAGGCGATCATTGCCGAAGGGTCGATCTCGGCGGCGGCGCGCAAGCTGGGCATGAGCTATCGCCGGGCGTGGATGCTGGTCGATGTGATGAACCGCTGCTGGCGCACGGCGCTGGTGGAAACCGGCGGTGGCGGACGCGGGGCCGTGGTCAGCGGGCAGGGCCGCGCGGTGCTGGCGCATTATCGCAGCTTGCAGCAGGCCGCATCGGGTTTGCGCCGAGGCGCGGACTGGCAGGCGCTGGAGCAGGGTCTGCGCGAGCGCCCGCGGCGCGGATAGCGAACGGCGTTATTTGATCGGCTGGGCGATCAGGCAGGTGCCGTTCGGCGCGAAGCCGACCGCGTCGATCTCTTGCGCCAGCGCGCATTGGCCGGGCTTCACGATCTCGCCTTCGACGGTCACCTCGCCTTCGCGCGGGATCACCAGCAGCGGGCCGCGATAGCGCGCCGAGATCGACGGGTCCGAATCGCCGGCCAGCTGGTCGAGCCGGAAGAACGGGCCGTCGACCAGATTGATGTCCGATCCGTGACCGACGTAATTGCTCAGGCCCATGTCGTAGGGCGAGCCGTCGGCGACAGCCATTCCCTCCTCCAGGTGCAGTTCGCGCGGGCGGCCATAGTCATACAGGCGATAGGTGATGTCGGAATTCTGCTGGATTTCGATGATCGCGCAGCCCGGCCCGATGGCATGGACGGTATTGGCGGGGATGTAGAAGAAGTCGCCCGCCTTGACCTCGTGCCAGACCATCATGTCCTCGATGCTGCCGTCAATGGCGGCGGCGCGCATCGTGTCGGCGTCGATTTCCTCCTTGAAGCCAATGCCCAAAGTCGCGCCCGGCTCGGCATCGATGACCAGCCAGCATTCCTCCTTGCCCTGCTTGCCGATGCCCCGGGCCAGCGTCTGTTCGTCGGACGGGTGGCACTGGACCGAGAGCTTCTCGCTGGAGAACAGGTATTTCACCAGCAGTTCGGGCATGGCGGCGGGCGGTTCGAACCAGATTTCGCCGATCCGCTTGCCGTCGGGCGCGGTGAAGGGGGCGGGCAGGACATCGCGGCCCCAGACTTTTTCGACCGTACGGGTGGGCAACAGCATGGAAATTCGGGCTCCGGTTCGGCACTCGGCGATTACGAGAGGAATCCATATCACAGCAGCCCGTATGACGCTGCCCCGGAGCGACGGCAACGACAGGGGAGCCCGGAAATGGGACAGGCGCGACAGGAAAACGGCGCGCTACGCGCGCTTTGGCCGCTGTCGGCCAGCTTTTCGCGTGGTCCGTGCCACTCTTCGAGAGTGTCTCATTATGGGTGAATCCGGCGCGGGGGCAGCCAATAGGGGGCTTCGCGCGATGGTTTTTGCGCTAATGGACGCTTTTGCTTTAAAATTTGTCGATCAGTCGCGACTTTGGTGATGCAATCCCGCAAAAAAGTTTGTACAATTGCACAATTGAGGCTCGACGCGGCGGATTGGCTCGCTATTTTGCGCGCCACAATGATCTCCTCCGAACTCGTCCTGCCCTTGATCGCCCTTCTTTTCGCAGGAGCGGGCGCTGGCTTTGCTGGTGGCCTGTTCGGAATCGGGGGCGGTTTTGTCGTGGTCCCGGCGCTGGTGCTGCTGCTGCCCCTAATCGGGGCGAGCGAGGAGCAGATCACGCATCTGGCGGTCGGTACGTCGCTGGCCACGATCATCTTCACCTCGATCCGCTCGGTGCGGAGCCACGCTTTGCGCGGCGCGGTCGACATGGAATTGCTCAGGAGCTGGGCCCCCTGGGTCGTCATCGGAACCGGCCTCGGCACACTGATCGCGGACCATGTTTCGAGCGATACGCTGGCGCTGATTTTCGGCATCGGCGTGCTCGGCTTTGCGATACATTTCCTCATGCCCAAGGTGGAAGGGGCGCAGGTGCTGCAGCCGATGCCGGGCGGCGCCGCGCGGATCGGTCTGGCGGGCGGGCTCGGCCTGCTCTCGGCACTGCTTGGCATTGGCGGCGGCACAATCACGACCATGGTCATGACGCTGCGCGGCGCGCCGATCCACCGCGCCATCGGGACGGCGAGCGGAATGGGTGCGATCATCGCCTTGCCCGGTACGATCGGCTTCATGGTCATCGGCCGGGACGAGGGCGCGCTGCCCTGGGGCTCGGTCGGCTATGTCAACCTGCCGGTGGCCGCGGCGCTCATATTCACCTCGGTGCTGATGGCGCCGGTGGGCGTGGCCGCCGCGCACAAGCTCAGCCCGAAATTGCTTCGAACGATCTTTGGTATTTATCTCGTCGTCGTCGGGGCGACGATGATCCTGAACAGCTAGAAAAAGGGGAAAGCACATGGATACGACTCGCAGGACATTTCTCGGCATGGGATCGGCAGCGGGTCTGACCGCTGGTGTGTTCCCCTCGCTGGCGATGGCGCAATCTTCGACGATGGAGATTGCCGACACCTTCGGGCCGCCTGCCGGGTTGGCGCTGCTGTCGCGCAACGAAAACCCCTATGGTCCCGCGCCGAGCGCGGTGGAGGCCATTACCGCCAGCGCCAAGAATGGCTGCTATTACGCCAATCGCGGCGTGGCGATGCTGACCGAGATGATCGCCGAGCGCCACGGCGTCAGCCCCAAGCAGGTCGTGCTGGGCAGCGGCTCGACCGAAATCCTGTGTGCTATCGCGCTGGCCTGGACCCAGAAGGGCGCGATCGTGTGCCCGGACCTGTTCTGGGATACGACCGTCCAGTATGGCGTGAGCAAGGGCGGCATCGCGCTGCGCGTGCCGCTGAAGGCTGACATGCAGGTCGACACTGCCGGGATGGGCGCGATCTTTGGGGAGGGCGTCAGCATGGTCCATGTCTGCAACCCGAACAACCCGACCGGCATGGTCGTGCCGCAGGCGGAGCTGCGCGCGCTGGCCGCCCAGGTGACGCCGACAGCCACGCTGCTCGTCGACGAAGCCTATAACGAGCTGACCGACGATCCCGAGGCCGAGTCGATGGTCGACCTCGTGCGTGAGGGGCAGGACGTCATCATCTGCCGCACCTTCTCCAAGATCTACGGCATGGCCGGCATGCGCGTTGGCTATGCGATCACGACCGAGGAAAACGCGGCGATGATCGCACCATACCTGATGAGCTTCGGCGGCAACGTCTCGGGGCTCGCGGCGGCGATCGCGGCCTATGACGATTACGGCTTCCTCTCGCGCAGCAAGGCGATGGTGGTCGAAGGGCGCGAGATGATCCTCGACGCCGTCGCCAAAGCGGGCCTGACCGCGTTGCCGAGCCAGACCAATTTCGTCTATGTCGAGGTGCCCGATGCCGATGCGGTGCAGAAGGCCATGGCCGAGCGTGAAGTCTCAATCCGCGGGGCCTATGGCAAGTGGACGCAATATTCGCGCGTCAGCTGCGGGCTGATGGAGGACGTCACCCGCTATGCGACGGCGCTGCCTGAGGTTATCGACCAGCTGCAAGCCTGATCCAGCAACAGGAGGAGAGAATATGGCCGGGAAATTCCTTGGGGCGGGCGTGGCTGCGCTCGCGTTCACGACGGCTTTGTTCTGTTCTCCGGCACTGGCCGATACGCTGCTCGAGATCGAGTCCGAGCGGCTGAGCGAAGAGGTGCCGGTGCCGACCTTCATGGTCGATGCCAGTTGGCCGCGCCTGCCCGGCGACATGATTATCGGTCAGGCTCCGGGCCTCGCGGTCGACAAGGACGATAACGTCTGGGTGCTCAACCGGCCCAATTCGCACAGCTTTACCGATATCGGGCTCGACAACGGCATGTCCGCCGCCTGCTGCACGGCGGCCCCGCATGTCCTGCAGTTCGATCAGGAGGGCAATCTGCTCCGCAGCTGGGGCGGCCCCGGGCTGGCGCCGGGCGAAAGCACCGTCGAGGGGACGGGCCGCGATGCTGTCGAAACCGGCGACGAGCAATGGCCGGCGGTCGTCCATGGCCTGTATGTCGATGATAACATGAATGTCTGGCTCGGCGGAAACGGCAATGGCGACCATGTCGTGCTCAAGTTCACCGCCGATGGCGAATACCTCGCGCAGATCGGGCAGCGGCAGCAGACGGACGGCAATTCCAGCCAGCAATTCCTCGGCAACCCGGCCGATATCGCGGCGGACAGCGACGTCGTGCTGGTGGCCGACGGCTATATCAACAAGCGCATCGTCGGCTTCGACGAGACTGAGGATTTCGCCTTCTCCACCCTCTTTGGCGCCTATGGCGCGGATCCGGACGCGGCCACGCGCGAAGAGCCCTTCGACCAGAGCCAGGCCGCCAGCACCGGCGATGGCGGGGCCAATCCGGAAAGCACTACGTTCGGCGATATCGTCCATTGCGTGGTGCGCGGGCCGGAAGACACGGTCTATGTCTGCGACCGGCGCAACAACCGGTTGCAGATGTTCCGCGAGACGGGCGAGGGCGTGGAGTTTGTCGAGAATATCGTGATCGCCGATGGCACGGGCGGCACGCGCACCGCCTCTGACATCGCGTTCAGCCCGGACGGCACCTATGCCTATGTCGCCGACATGATGAACGGGCGAGTGTGGATCCTGCTGCGCGAAACGCATGAGGTGCTCGGCTGGTTCGGGCGCAACGGTCGCTATCCGGGGCAGTTCATCTGGCTGCACAGCGTCGATGTCGACAGCGAAGGCAATGTCTACACCACCGAAGTCAGCACCGGGCGGCGGGTGCAGCGCTTCGTGATGACCGGCATGGCCGAGTGACACCGCAGAGCTGCCCCCTGCTGGGACAGGGTGCGTACCGGGGCCAAAACGGGGCGATCTACCCCGCGCGTTATCTTGCCATTCACCATGTGTGGCCTACATTGGCAGGTGCGAAAGGATTACCTGCCCGATGAGCGACAATCGCGAGCCTGAAAATACGCCGAATCCGTGGATGAAGAGCCTCCTGATCTGGGGCGGCATCTTCCTCGCCCTGTTGCTGGTGGTTTCGGCCATTGGCGGGCCGCCCGAACCGGCGGGGACGCAGATCAGCTATTCGGACTTCCGCAACAAGGTGGCCGAGGGTTCGGTCAAGGAAGTCACGATCGGCGAAGACCGCATTACCGGCATGCTCGGCAATGATACCGCCTTCTCCACCACGCCGGTTCCGGGCGACGACAGCCTGACCGGACTGCTGGAGGAAAATGGCGTCGAGTTCTCCGGGCAGGAGCCCGAGCAGGGCAACATGCTGGTCTATATCCTGATCCAGACACTGCCGTTCCTGCTGATCCTGGGCATCGCCTTTCTGGCGCTGCGGCAGGTACAGAAGGGTGGCGGCTCGGGCGCGATGGGCTTTGGCAAATCCAAGGCCAAGCTGCTGACCGAGAAGCAGGGCCGCGTCACCTTTGACGATGTCGCGGGTATCGACGAGGCGCGCGAGGAGCTGCAGGAGATCGTCGAGTTCCTGAAGGATCCGTCGCGCTTCTCCAAGCTGGGCGGCCAGATCCCCAAGGGCGCGCTGCTGGTCGGCTCGCCCGGTACGGGTAAAACGCTGCTGGCCCGTGCGATTGCGGGCGAGGCGCGGGTGCCGTTCTTCACTATTTCGGGCTCCGACTTCGTCGAGATGTTCGTGGGCGTCGGCGCCAGCCGCGTACGCGACATGTTCGAACAGGCGAAGAAGAACGCGCCGTGCATCGTCTTCATCGACGAAATCGACGCGGTGGGCCGCCATCGCGGCAACGGCATCGGCAACTCGAATGACGAGCGCGAGCAGACGCTGAACCAGCTGCTGGTCGAGATGGACGGCTTCGAGGCGAACGAAGGCATCATCATCATCGCCGCGACCAACCGTCCCGACGTGCTCGACCCGGCGCTGCTGCGTCCGGGCCGCTTCGACCGCCAGGTCGTGGTGCCGATCCCCGACATCGACGGGCGGGAGAAGATCCTCTCGGTGCACATGAAGAAGGTGCCGCTGGCGCCCGACGTGAACCCGCGGACCATCGCGCGCGGCACGCCCGGCTTCTCGGGCGCGGACCTCGCCAACCTCGTCAATGAGGCGGCGCTGCTGGCCGCGCGGCGCAACAAGCGCCTCGTCGCCATGCAGGAATTCGAGGACGCCAAGGACAAGGTCATGATGGGCTCTGAACGCAAGAGCATGGTCATGACCGAGGACGAGAAGAAGATGACCGCCTATCACGAGGCGGGCCATGCGATCGTCGCCGTGCACGAGGATGCGTCGGACCCGATCCACAAGGCCACGATCATCCCGCGCGGTCGTGCGCTGGGCATGGTGATGCGCCTGCCCGAACGCGACAATTACTCCTACCACCGTGACAAGATGCACGCGAACCTGTCGGTTTCGATGGGCGGCCGCGTGGCGGAAGAGATCATCTTCGGGCACGACAAGGTGTCTTCGGGTGCCTCGTCGGACATCCAGTATGCGACCGATCTCGCGCGCAACATGGTCACCAAATGGGGCATGTCCGACAAGCTCGGACCGCTCCAGTACGAGAGCAGCCAGGAGGGCTATCTCGGCATGGGCCAGACCGTGCGGACCATGGCCAGCGACGAGACCAACAAGCTGATCGATGCCGAGATCAAGGGGCTGGTCGAGGGCAGCCACAAGCGCGCGACCGATATCCTGACCGGCCATGAGGACCAGTTGCATCTGCTGGCGCAGGCGCTGCTCGAATACGAGACGCTGACTGGCGACGAGATCAAGGAACTGCTCGAAACGGGCAAGGTCGACCGCCCCGACGAGCCCAAGGGTCCGGTAATCGCGCAGCCGACGCATGGCTCCTCGATCCCCAAGGCCGGCAAGAGGTTCGGCGGTTCCGGCGAAGCTCCGCAGGGCGCCTGAAGCAGGCCTGAGCCGCAAGACGAGAACGGAAGCAAAGCGAAAGGGCGGGCCGGAAACGGGCCGCCCTTTGGCGCGTCAGAACGCGCCAAAGGCCAGCAGGATCTGCAGGAAGATCAGCAGGATGACGACAATGAACACGAACAGGAAAAGCAACCGCCACAAGGTCGAGAAACGCGATAATTGATAGGCGCCGCGCAGCTGTTTGTAGACATGCAGCGGGGCGATCACGCCGACCGCGGCCAGCAACCAGCCGGTGACCACGCCCAGCTTGCCGAGCACCGAGGCGGCGATGAACAACAAGGTCATGAAGCTGAGCGAATAGGTCACGAAGATCGCGTGGTCATAGGCGTTGAAGCGCCGCTTCCACGCGAACAACAGCCACACGAAGGGCAGCGACAGCGGGATCAGCATCCAGCTGAATTTGTAGGCATTGGCCTGCAGCTTGTAGAGCATCAGGCCCGGATTGGCCTTCCACTTGCCGACCAGCTTGTCGAACCACGGGACGCCGCTCTCATAGCTGGCGATGGGGACCGACCCGATGGAGGCGAATTGCTCTGCCGACATTACGGCTTCTGCGGTCGCCTCGGCGTCTTCCATGCGGTCGCGCATCGCCTCACGCGTTGCATCATCGGGCCCGAGGGCCTCATACGCCACCCGGGCAGCTTCGGCCTGCTCCTGCGCCGCCTGCTGCGCCTCAGCGAATTCTTCGCGGCTGGGGATGTTGGGCGTCAGATCGGTGTTCATAGTGATGCCCATCACCTGAAAGGCAGCGAACATCAGGAACACGGCGAACAGGAACAGCGCCATCGGCGAGACGAAACGCGCCCGTGCGCCCTCGATATAGCGCCGGGTCAGCCTGCCGGGTCGCAGCACCAGCATGGGCAGGGTGCGCCACATCTTGCCCTCGAAATGCAGCGCGCCATGCAGCAGGTCGTGCATGAAGGCGCCGATCGAGCTGTGGATGTGGCCGCTCTGGCCGCAGGCATGGCAATAGGCGCCGACCAGCGCCGTGCCGCAATTGAGGCAATTGTCCGGATCGTGCGGCCCGCGTTCGCGCGCGCCAGTATTGGGTTCGAGCACGCGGGCGAACAGGCCGCCGGTCACTGCACTGCCGATGCCTTCGCCGATATCGCTCATGGGCGTTCCCCCGTTCGTGCCCCTGGGGTGAAACGATACCGCGACTGCGAAGAAAGGTCAGCCCTTTTGCGCCAGCTTTCGTTCGATGGCCGTCCATAGTTGACCGAAGGCACGGGCGGCGGGGCTCGATGGAGCGAAATCGCCCACCGGCCGCTGCAGCACCGCGCATTGCTCGACCGCGCTGGCCTGCGGGATGGCGGGCCAGTTGGCGTTGGTGGCGCGCGCCTCGCGGTGGAGGTTGCGGCGCATGTCGAGCATGGAGAGCACCGGCAGGATCGGCGGATGCATCTTGGCGTGGCGTTTGATCTCCTTCGCCACCAGCTCGAAGGCGCGCGTCGACAGCGGCGAGGGCGGCAGCGGCACGATGATGCAGTCGGCGGCGCGGACGACCTGCGCGCTGACCTCGTTCAGGACCGGTGGGCAGTCGAGGATGATCCGATCGTATTTGCGCGAGAGGTCGGCAGCCAGCTTGGCCAGCCGTTTCTTCTTGCCCAGCCGCGCCAGCACCGTGTCGAGCTCGCGCAGGCTTTCGTCGGCGGGTAGCAGGTCGAGCCGGTCATAGGCGGTATGCTGGATCAGCTCGGCGGCGGCCGCGTCCTTGGCAAAAAGCGATCCGGCCCTGGCCTGCTTTTTCGGGTCGAGCCCGTAGAGGAACCCGGCACCGCCCGCGGCATCGAGGTCCCACAGCAGCGTTTTGCGACAGGAAACGGTGGCTGAAAACCAGGCGAGGTTGGCCGCCATGGTCGTCTTCCCGACGCCGCCTTTCACGCTGTAGACCGCAATGGTCGCCATTGTCCGAACCCGTAGCCTTGCTTGCGCTGCTCTGTAGCCGCCTTAGTTACACTTTTGTTGCGCGATTCAACCGCGTCCCGGAGAGGGTCATTCTGCGGACTTGCACTGGTCTGGAGGCGCTAACGAAAAAGGCCGCACCTCGCGGCGCGGCCTTTCGAAACTCGCGATGTGACGCTCAATCAGCCGTCGTAGTCGGCGCCGATCGAGGTCGAGCGCGCGGGCGCGGCAGCCGACAGGCGCATGGCTTCGGCCGACTGGCTCAGCGAGCCGATGGCATCGGCCTCGTCCTCTTCGTCGGGCAGGACGCGCTGCAGCGACTGGACCAGCGATTCGTTCAGCTGCTTGGGCTTCACGGTCTGCTCGGCAATCTCGCGCAGGGCGACGACCGGGTTCTTGTCGCGGTCGCGGTCGATGGTGAGCTCGGCACCGCCGGAAATCTCCCGCGCGCGCTGGGCGGCCAGCAGGACGAGATCGAAACGGTTGGGAACCTTGTCGACGCAATCTTCGACGGTAACGCGCGCCATAGGGCACTCCAGAACTAAAGAAACACGGGCTGTGCGGAAGAGGTGCGACCTAGGGACGAGGGCGTGCAAAGTCAAGGGAATCGGGCGTGGCCGGGGTGAGGCGGCGTCATGCCAAAGACCTGCGCGGAATCACCGATCGACATTTGCCAACCGGCCCCGATTTGGGGCGTCAATGGAAGGGCGCGTGATCCTCGCGCTCGAGATCGCCAAAATGGGTGAACTCGCTGTCGAAGAACAGGTCGACGTGCCCCGTCGCGCCGTGCCTTTGCTTGGCGATGATGACGGTTGCCGTGCTGCCCGCATCCGCGGCCCGCTTGGCCCAATCGTCATACTTGCGCCGTTCCTCGTCGGTGCTGTTTTCGTTCGGCTGCTGCGGGCGTCCCATGTTGAGGTAATATTCCTCGCGATAGATGAACCACACCATGTCGGCGTCCTGCTCGATCGAGCCCGATTCTCTCAGGTCCGAAAGCTGGGGCGTCTTGTCGGGGCGCTGCTCCACCGCGCGGCTCAATTGCGAAAGCGCGATGACAGGGACCTGCAGTTCCTTGGCGAGCGTCTTCAGACCGCGGCTGATCTCGGAGATTTCATTGACGCGGTTGTCCTGCGAGCGGCCCGAGCCCTGCAGCAGCTGAAGATAATCGACGACCACCAGACCGATATCGAACTGGCGCTTAAGCCGCCTTGCGCGATTCCTGAGCGCGCTGATCGTGAGCGCGGGCGTATCGTCAATGTACAGCGGCAAACGATGCAGCTCTTGCGAGGCATAGGACAGCTTGGTGAATTCTTCCCGACTGATCTTGCCGGAGCGGATCTGCCCGCTCGAAATCCGGGCCAGTTCGGACAGGATACGCGTCGCCAGCTGATCGGCGCTCATCTCCAGGCTGAAGAACGCCGTCGGCGCGCCGTACCTCTTGCCTTCGGGAATGCCGTCGGCAAGGTCCTGCAAATATCGCGAGGCGCAATTGAAGGCGATATTGGTCGCCAGCGACGTCTTGCCCATACCCGGTCGTCCCGCGACGATGATCAGATCGGAATCGTGGAGGCCGCCGATCTTTTCGTTGAGGTCGCGAAGGCCGGTCGTCTTGCCGGAAAAGTTGCCGCCTGAGTTCAGAGCAGCTTCGGCCAGTCTGACGGCCGACATCGCGGCGTCGCGGAAGGGCGTGACATTCTTGTTCTGCCCGGCAGCACCCTCCGCCACCTGGTAGAGCGACGCTTCGGCCTGTTCGATCTGGCGCAGCGGCTCCACCTCTTCGGAGGTGTCGAGCGCGCCCTCGACCAGTTCGCGGCCGACATTGACCAGTTCGCGCAGCAGCGCGAGGTCGTAGATCTGCTGGGCCAGCTCGCGCGGCGCGAGCAGGCCCTGCCCGTCGGCGGTCAGCCGCGCGAGGTAAGAAGTGCCGCCCAGCTCGGCGAGCGCCTCGTCCGCTTCGAAATAGGGTTTGAGCGTGACCGGCGTCACCACCATCTGGCGGTCGACCAGCCCGGTGATTCGCTCGTACAACCGGCGGTGCAGCGGCGCGTGGAAATGGTCGGACTTCAGCGGTACCGATAGTTCCTCCAGCAGGCCGTTGTCGATCAGCACCGCGCCCAGAAAGGCGGCCTCCGCCTCCAGGTTGGCGGGCAGGGCGCGCCCGGCGGGCAGGGCGGTGCCATCGTCGGTGGCGGAGCGGATCAGCAGGTCTTCATCGGACATCCGACCCTGATGCGCGCGCCGCCGCGCGCTCGCAAGGGCTGTGGCAAAAATGCCAATGCTGGGGCATGTGGAAAGCGGGGATAGTGCCAAAGTGCACTTCGCATTTGCACAAGATGCGGCACTCTGCGAAATAAGGGGATCATGCTTACGGACGCACCGCTCAGCCTTGACCGGATCGACAAGATCACGCTCGACGAGAGCTCGATCATCGCGCGCAATGCCGATGTCGAGCAGGAACGGGCCGTGGCCTTGCGCGATCTGGAAGGCGACAATCTGTTCAAGCCACTGCGCGCGCATGCCAATGGCCATCGCGGCCCGTGGAGCGTGCATCTGGCGGTGATCGACGGCAAGCTGGCGCTCAATATCCGCGACGCCAAGGGTGAGGATGCGGGCACGATCGGGCTCGGCATGGCGCGGCTGCGGCGCGTCGTGCGCGAATATTTCGCGATCTGCGATTCGTATTACAAGGCGCTTCGCAAGGCCTCCGCGCAGGAGATCGAGACGCTCGACATGGCGCGGCGTGGCATTCACGACCGGGGGACGCGGCACTTGCTGGGCTCGCTCGACGGCAAGATCGTCACCGATTTCGACACCGCGCGGCGGCTGTTCACGCTGGTCTGCGTTCTGCACATCAAGTCCTGAAGGGCCTGACCTGAGAAGGGTGAGGCAGATTTTCCATGGCACGACGAAAAGCTGGACCTTGGCGCATGCGCGTGGGCGCCGCCGTGCTGTTCGCCTGCCTTGTCGCGGCGGGCTATGGCTGGTGGCAGGCGCGGCAATGGACCCCGCCACGCAGCGAGTTTCCGGTACAGGGCGCGCTGCTGGGCGCGCGTGACGGGGACGTCGCCATGGCCAGCCTGAAGGCGGTCGGGGCCGCTTTCGTCTATCTTGAGGCGAGCCAGGGCAGCGCGGAGCGTGATGAAAGTTTCGCCGTGCGCTGGCGCGAGGCCGAGGCCGCCGGCCTGCCGCATGGCGCGGTGCATCTGTTCGCCCCGTGCATTCCGGCAGAAGAGCAGGCGGCCAATTTCGTCACCATCGTGCCGCGTGAGGCGAAGATGTTGCCGCCAGTGGTCGCGCTGGAGGAGCCCGCTGACGATTGCGGTCCGCTGGGTGCGGCGGGGATTGAGGGCGAGCTGACCACGTTCCTCAACCAGGTCGAAGGGCATACAGGCAAGCGCGCGGTGCTGAAGCTGTCGCCGGCCTTCGAGGACCGCCATGCGCTGGGGCCCCGGATCGAGCGCGATCTGTGGCTGGCGGGGTTCTATTTCCAGCCCGATTACGCCGGGCGGCCATGGACCTTGTGGACCGCCAACCCGCAGCGCGACGTGGCGATTGCTTCAAAGCCGCTTCGCTGGGTGGTGGCGCAGCCTTAGATTTCTGTTTCAGTATCACTGAAGCAGGTGCGGCACCGGCCCACTCCCCCTCCCAACCTCCCAAAGTTTACCCTATCGGGAGGTTGGGAGGGGGAGTGGGCTGGCACCGATACGAACTAGTTCTCAAGCCACTCCAGCAGCGCGGCCAGGCAATCACGCGCCAGCAGCTTGCTACGCTCCGGACTCCAGCCCTGTTCCGGGTCGGGCAGCGGCTCGTGGTCCTTGAACGGCATTTCCAGCGTCATCGCGCAGGCGCCGTAGCGCTCGGCGACCTGGTTGGTGCTCATCGACAGATTGCCCTTGCCGGGGCGGGCGGTGGGATAACCCTGTGCGGTCTGGAAATCCGGGGTCCGGCGGTCGAGGATCGCGCAATAGCGGGCATAGCTTGCGCTCTGTTCCTCGGTCAGCGAGGGGATGCCTTCGAACCCGGCCATGAACACCGCCGGGATCGCCTCGTCACCATGCACGTCCATGGCGAAGTCGACGCCGCTTGCGTCCATCGCCTTGCGGATCGCCAGCACTTCGGGCGATTTCTCCGCCGTCGGCTCGTGCCATTCGCGGTTGAGGTTCACGCCCGCCGCATTGACCCGCAAATGGCCACGGAAACTGCCGTCCGGATTGCAATTGGGCACGACATGCAGGCGACATTTCCGGCGCAGCGCGCGCCCGACCGGATCGGCGGGATCGGTCAGCACCTCCAGTGCGCCCTCCATCCACCATTCGGCCATGCTCTCGCCCGGATGCTGGCGGGCATAGAGCCAGACCTGCACCGGCCCGTCGCCCATTTCGAGGCAGTCGAGGCTGCGCCCGTCCAGCGTCAGGCCGAGCACCCGATGCGTCACGCCCTCGCAGGCGGCGCTCTCGGCGACCAGATCGTCGTGCTGCTCCATCGAATAGGGGGCGAAATAGGCGAACCAGGCGAGGTCGCCGGTCGGCTGGTAGCGGATCGTCAGCGTGCCGCCGTCCTCGCCCTTGTCATAGCGCGAGGCGGCGCGCCCCCAATAGAGCCGGTCCTCCGACACGCAGGCATGATAGCCCGGCCAGCCCGCCGGATAGGCCGATTGCCCGAGCCCGGTAATCCTGAGTTCCAGTTCCCGCCCGCTGCAATTGGCGACGCGGAAATGGAACCATTGCGCGAATTGTCCGCCCTCGTCGGCGGGGATCGTCAGCGTGGCCGTGGCTCCGTCGATCGCGGTCACGGCGATATTGCCACTGTCGAAGCGGTCGGTGACGATGATGTCGGTGCCGGTGTCGGTGTGTGGGGTGCTCATGCGATCTCGCTCATTCCACCTCGACGGTTTCGCCCGATTCGCCGAGGAACCCTGCGAACAAAGCCTCGGCCAGCTTGTGTGCCGCAATGGCAGGTTCGGCATCGTCGCTGTTGGCGGAAGCGGCAAAGCTCGACCGGCCTTCCCACAGCGCCTCGCCGCTGACCGCATCCCGGATGCTGACCGCCAGCCGGGTTTCGAGCCGCTCGCGGGCGCCGCCGCCGAGGTTGAAGCCGATGCCGAGGCCAAGGCCCGACCCGTAGGAGCCGGTGCTGGCCCCGCCGCCGACGCTGACCGGGCCGCGCCCGTCTTCGCGCGAGACAGCCTGCGTGAAGGTGATCTGGGCGATCTGCGCGCCGCCCGTCTCGATCACGTCATAGCCGAGCGTCGCCAATTCGCCCGCCACTGCCTGCTGGTAGAGACCGTATTCGAGGCCTTCTTCCAGCCCGGGGGCGGGCACCAGCGAAATGGACCCGCTGCCAAGGGTCGCGGTCTCAGGGGCATCGCCGACAAAGCGGGTTACCTCCACCGGGCCAGTATAGGCAGGGGTAGCGCAGGCAGAGAGTGCCAAAGCGGCACTACTCATTATGAGGGCCGTGCAAAGTGGGCGGAAATACATCATCTTTCTCCCTACACCTGTTGGTGCAACGCATGAAGCGGCATGCCGTGCCAATCGGGCATCAATCGATCTAACTGGCGTTAATGGCTGGTTTTTCAATTCCTGCTAAAGGACCGGCATGAAATCGACTTCTCGTTGTCCTGTCCTGGTTACCGGCGGTGCCGGCTATATCGGCAGCCACGCCGTGCTGGCGCTGCTCGATCGCGGCTGGGACGTGGCCGTCATCGACAATCTGTCGACCGGCTTTCGCTTCGCCGTGCCGCCGGGCGCGGCCTTTTACGAGGGCGATATCGAGGATGCCGCGCTGGTCGCGCGGATCGTGGCCGAGCAGGGCATCGGTGCGGTCATGCATTTCGCCGGCTCGATCGTGGTGCCCGAATCGGTCGAGAACCCGCTCAAATATTATCACAACAACACCGCCAAGAGCCGCGCGCTGATCGATACGCTGGTGCAGGCGGGCGTCCCGCATTTCATCTTTTCGAGCACGGCGGCGACCTATGGCTCGCCCGAGGTGTCGCCGGTGCGCGAAGACAGCAATACGCAGCCGATCAACCCCTATGGCTGGTCGAAGCTGATGACCGAACAGATGCTGGCCGACGTTTCGGCCGCGCACCCGCTGAACTATTGCGCGCTCAGGTATTTCAACGTCGCGGGCGCCGATCCGCAGGCGCGCAGCGGCCAGTCGACCGCGGGCGCGACCCACCTGATCAAGGTCGCGGTCGAGGCGGCTCTTGGCAAGCGCGACCATGTCAGCGTGTTCGGCACCGATTACGATACGCCCGACGGTACGGGGGTGCGCGACTATATCCATGTCAGCGATCTGGCCGCCGCGCATGTGCTGGCGCTGGAGGCGCTGATCGAGGAGCCGGCGCGCTCGATGGTCATGAATTGCGGTTATGGGCGCGGGTTCTCGGTGCTCGAAGTGCTCGATGCGGTCGACCGGGTCACCAATATGAAGATCGACCGGCGGATGGCGCCGCGTCGTCCGGGCGATCCGCCGACGCTGATCTCCGATCCCTCGCGGCTCAAGGCGGCGCTGCCATGGGAGCCCGCGCATGCCGATCTGGAGCAGATCGTGACCCATGCGCTGGCATGGGAACGGCGACTGGCGGAGATCCGCGAAACGGTCGGTTGACTTTCGCCCCCCGCGCGACTATCCGCGCAGCCTGATTTCACGGCATCGGGGTCCCGTATTTCCTTTGGGGCCCGCGATGCCGCTTCTTTTTTACCGGGTTAGAACCATGAAGATTCGCAACAGCCTCAAGTCGCTGAAGAACCGCCATCGCGATTGCCGCGTGATTCGTCGTCGTGGCCGCACCTATGTGATCAACAAGACTAACCGTCGCTTCAAGGCCCGCCAGGGCTAAGTGACCGGTTGCGGACCGCTTCAGTCGGCCTGCAAATCGCGGTTACGCGCACTTCCGGTACTCACGACCCAAAAGGTCGCTGCGTTCCGGGTCACGCGAAACCCCAATTTTCGGCACAACTGAAGCAGTCTTGTCTTGGTAAGGACAAAAAAGCCCCCGCCTTGCGGGGGCTTTTTGCGTTGTGGATTGTCGTAGTCTCAGCTGAGCTGAAACCGCTTCCACGTCAGTGGAACAAGGCTTCACAACACCCGGTACATGACCAGCGCATCGACATAGCGCCCATCGGGCAGACGGAAGGCCTGCTTCAGCCGCCCGACCTCCGCCATCCCTACCGAGCGCCACAGGTGAATCGCGGCGGCATTGGTGGCGATGACGAGGTTGAACTGCATCGCCCGGTAACCCAGCGCCTTGGCCTGCGCGAAGCTGTCCAGCGCCATGGCCCGCGCCACCCCTGATCCACGCGCGCTCGGCAGCACCATGTACCCGGCATTGGCGACGTGGGCGGCGGGGCCGGTCGAATTGGGCTTCAGATAATAGGTGCCGACGGTTTTGCCCGCAGCCTCGGCGACGTACACGCTTTTGTCGGGTGCGAACCAGTAGGCGAGGCCGTCCGCGCGGCCAGCGGCTGGATCGACAGGGTAGGTGGTGCCATCGCGAATCACCGGTTCGAGGATCGCCCACAGCGCATCCTCGTCACCCGGCTGTGCGGGGCGGATGGAGAGGTCTGCAGGTCGCTCGGTCATGCTCTGGTCCTGTTGTGTCCCCTTCGGTCCGGCGAGGCAATCATGCTGGGCAATTGTCATCGAATGGCGCGACGGCTAGGCGGCACTACGCATTCCATGGACGCCATTCTTACCTCCACCCTCGTCGTCGCGCTCGCCGAGATCGGCGACAAGACCATGCTGCTGGCCATCGTGCTGGCGACGCGGTTCCGCAAGCCGCTGCCGATCATCGCGGGCATCTTCGTCGCGACCATCGCCAACCATGTGCTGGCGGCGCTGGTCGGCTCGACCATTGCCGGGCTGCTGGAGGGCGCATGGTTCCGCTATGCGGTGGGGATCAGCTTCGTCGCCATGGCCGCCTGGACATTGGTGCCCGACAAGCTGGACGATGACGAGGAGCCGAACGCGCGCTTCGGCCCGTTTCTGACGACGACCGTGGCGTTCTTCATCGTCGAGATCGGCGACAAGACGCAGATCGCCACGATCGCACTGGGCGCGCAATATGAAAGCGTCGTGCTGGTGGCGCTGGGCACGACGCTGGGGATGATGATTGCCAATGTCCCGGCGGTCTATGCGGGCAATGCGATTGTCGAGCGTGTGTCGCTGAAGCTGGTGCGGCTGCTGGCGGCGCTGCTGTTCCTCGCCATCGGTCTCTGGATCATCGCCGAGACAGCGCTGGGGTAGATTTGTCCCGCTCATGCGGGCTGGTGCCGCACCTGTTTCGGCCACGCTGAAACGAAAAGCTAGGCCCTTGGCGCCTGCCGCCGGTAGCTAAGCGCCTCGGCGACATGGACACGTCCCACATCGCGTGCGCCCGCCAGATCTGCAATGGTCCGCGCCACGCGCAGCATCCGCGTATAGCCGCGTGCCGACAGCCGCATCGCGTCCGCCGCCTGCATCAGCAATGTCCGGCCCGCCTCGTCGGGTGTCGCATATTCGTCGAGCGCATCGCCCTCCAGCTCGGCATTCGAGCGAATACCGCGCGCGGTCTGCAGCTTCCTTGCCGCCGCCACCCGCGCAGCGACCTCGGCGCTGCCCTCGGCGGGAGGGGGTAGAGCAAGGTCGGCGGCGGAGACCGGGTCGACCTCGACATGCAGGTCGATGCGGTCGAGCAGCGGCCCCGATACCCGGCTCTGGTAATCGGCCGCGCAGCGCGCAGCGCGGCGCGCGGCTGCAGGCGAGTGCCGGGTCGCCCAGATGGCCGCAGCGGCACGGGTTCATCGCCGCAACCAGCTGCACCCGCGCGGGGAACACGACGTGGGCGTTGGCGCGCGCGACATCGACCTTGCCCGTCTCCAGCGGCTGACGCAGCGAATCGAGCACCGGGCGCTGGAATTCGGGCAATTCGTCGAGGAACAGCACACCCAGATGCGCGAGGCTGACTTCGCCGGGGCGCACCCGCAGGCCGCCTGATAAATTTCTCAAAGTAGGAGACTCAATCAGGTGACTAGCGTTCAATATTCGGCTTCTTTCTGCGACTCTGTGACAAAATCTGCCATGCTCAAAATGCGGTGTCACTGAAAATGAAACTAGTTGACCGCATCTGCCTAAGCACCTCGCAGAAAAGAAAAATACCTGCGCGGGTCAGTGCCGAGACCGGGTTCTATCGGCTCGGAAAAGGACGCGGAGAAGTAGCCTTCCAGTCTTCGCTTGAGCGTGGATTCGCGCAAATGTGCGATTTTGCGAATGAGGTCGTGACGATCAAGTGGGAGCCACACACCTTCGTCTTTGATGACCTGGTGGATGGAACTGAACGTCGATACACGCCTGACTACCTCGTCGAGTTGTCGGCGCGCGACGGCGGGTGCAAATCCCTCTTGGTTGAGGTGAAACCGCAAACGGTGCTGGACCGGATCGAAGCTTCCCGGCCGCCTGGACTCCATGCGCGCAAACATCTGGCCGCGCGTGAATGGTGCAATCAGCAAGACCGTATCGACTTCATGGTCGTTTCGGAGAAATGGCTCGAGGCAAAAGGCTGGGCGAATGTCCGAGCCATCATGGATCGCCAAAAGTACAGGGCGGATCCGAGACTGAAGCAGTCACTCGCCAAGACAGGGCTATTCCCGGCAAGCCTCGGCAATCTCGTCGCTATCTCCAAATCCGAAGGCTTCGAGAGAGGAGCCGTGATCTCGTCGCTCTTGCGGATGTGCGCCGACGATCATATCTGGTTCGACCGTGCCCTCGCGTTGACAGATGACACCGTATTCAAGTTCGGCGAACGTCGACGCATCTTCGACTAACGTCTCGGTGGGCACAACCTGCTAGTGTGCATCGTAACGCCCCCTGCGTCCTGTGACCTCATCTGGTTCATTTGCCGTTATTTCTGTATCGGTAGTCGGGCATCCAGGCATCGAGATCGCGCTGGATGTTCTCCCGCATCTCCACCACTTCCACAAGCCCTTGACTCCATGAGAACTTGTACGCCTCCCGGCCATTGGCGTGAAAGACCCGATAGAGCGCGTAACAATCGACGGCGTGGAACAATGCGCCGTTGAACGGCAGGAGCCCTTCGTATTTAAAATCGGGAACCATCCAGTGGTAAAATCGGCAGGCTGCATTCCAGACCTGATGGTTCTGGTCGTGATCCGCCCACGCCCAGATGTAGACCATGGCTTCCAGGGTTGCCAGGTTCGGAAGCTGCTCCAACTCGAGAAAGATAGCATCGAGCGGATGGCCACCGTCCTTGCTGACGTGGGTTGAAAGGCCTTTGCCGGCCAGCAACAGCGCATCATAAGGCGATCCCAGCGTGCTAATCGCCTTCTTGATTTCGTCGACTGGAAGGCTTTTCCCCATGAGGATCTGCCCCATGGCGCCGGTGAATATGCCTGGAAACCAGGGGAAGCGCGCGCCGAGCCTTTGCGCGAGGTGTGACTTTTCCCTCCATTGGGTGGTGATCAGACCTCTTCGGTAGCGTGAGCGCTCGCGCCAGAAATCGGGCTCATGGGCCTTTAGCCAGTCATTGTCCGGCTCGTCGGCGACCGCTTCCATCCGAGCGATCGCCCAGCGGGTGAGATTGTACTCGTTTGGATGCTTCTTCTTGCCCGCCACGCCTGTTCCAAATCGAACCTCTCGCTCATGTGGGAAAACATGCGATCATTCTTCACTATAGCATGAACGTGACAAAACGTGAGATGCGTCTCTATTCGCTTTAAGCA